>NZ_JBHVER010000384.1:0-3194 GCF_042802195.1 Kitasatospora sp. NPDC057500
GGGTCGCCGAGGGTGGTGCCGGTGCCGTGGGCTTCGACGGCGTCGATGTCGGTGGTGGTGAGGCGGGCGTTGGCGAGGGCCTGGCGGATGACGCGTTGCTGGGAGGGGCCGTTGGGGGCGGTGAGGCCATTGGAGGCGCCGTCCTGGTTGATCGCGCTGCCGCGGATCACGGCGAGCACCCGGTGCCCGTTGCGCTCGGCGTCGGAGAGCCGCTCCAGCAGCAGCAGGCCGACGCCTTCGCCCCAGTTGGTGCCGTCGGCGGCGTCGGCGAACGCCTTGACCCGCCCGTCCCCGGCGAGGCCGTTCTGCCGCTCGAACTCGGCGAAGGCCACCGGGGTGGCCATCACTGCGACCCCGCCGGCCAGGGCCAGGTCGACCTCGCCGCCCCGCAGCGCGGCGGCCGCGGTGTGGATCGCGACCAGCGCGGAGGAGCAGCCGGTGTCGATGGTGAGCGCCGGGCCCTCCAGGCCGAGCGTGTAGGAGACCCGGCCGGAGATGATGCTGCCGGCATTGCCGGTCATGCCGAACCCCTCGGCGCCGTGCGCAGAGTCGGAGAGCAGCCCCGCGTAGTCCAGGGCGGAGGCGCCCACCATCACCGCCGTCCGGCTGCCGACGAGGCCGGTCGGGTCGATGCCGGCCCGTTCCAGCGCCTCCCATGACGTCTCCAGCACCATCCGCTGCTGCGGGTCCATGGTGAGGGCCTCGCGCGGCGAGATGTCGAAGAACAGGGGGTCGAAGCCGCCGGCGTCGTGGACGAAGCCACCGTATCCCTCGGAGTCCCAGCCGCGGTCCGGCGGGAAGGCGCCGATCGCGTCGGTGCCCGAGGCGACGAGGTCCCACAGGTCCTCCGGGGAGTTCACCCCGCCCGGGTAGCGGCAGGCCATGCCGACGATGGCGACCGGCTCGTCGCTGCCGGCCGCCGCCACGGTCGGTGCGGCCGCGTCGGCCTCGCCCTGGAGCAGGACCACGAGCCGGTGGGCCAGCCGGGCCGGTGTGGGGTAGTCGAAGACGATCGCGCCCGGCAGGCTCAGCCCGGTGGCGCGGACCAGCCGCTTCTTGAACTCCACGGCCAGCAGGGAGTCGAAGCCCAGGTCGCGGAACGGCCTGCGGGGGTCGATCGACCCCCCGTCGCCGTGGCCCAGCACCACGGCCGCCTCCGTGCGGACGACGGCCGTCAGGGCCTCCAGACGGCCGGCCTCGTCGGCGAGCGCCAGCCGCTGCCGCAGGGCGGCGGTGCGCGGATCCGCGTCCGGTTGTTCCTCGCGCAGTCGGGCGGCGACCTCGGGGATCTCCTCGATCAGCGGGCTGCGGCGGCTCAGCGTGAAGGCGGGGGCGAACCGCGCCCAGTCCATGTCGGCCACCGTCAGCAGCGTCTCGTCGTGGTCCAGCGCCTGCTGAAGCGCCGTCAGCGCGAGGTCGGGGGCCATCGCCCCGATGCCGCGCCGGCTCAGCTCGCGCCCGGCGTCACCCGCGAGCATTCCGGCACCCGCCCAACCGCCCCAGGAGAGCGAGGTGGCCGTCTCGCCGCGGTCCCTCCGCTGCCGGGCCAGGCCGTCCAGGTAGGCGTTGGCCGCCGCGTAGGCGCCCTGTCCGGCGCCGCCCCAGACGGCCGCGCCGGAGGAGAAGAGCACGAAGGCGTCCAGCTCCTGACCGGCCAGCAACTCGTCCAGGTGACGGGCGCCGAGCACCTTGCCCGCGGACGCGTCGGCGAAGTCGGCCTCGGTCAGGCCGGCCAGGTCGCCGTACTGGCTGACGCCGGCGGTGTGGAAGACGGCGCTGAGCGGTCCGGCCTCACCCAGGGTCCTGGCCAGGAACTCGCGGTCGGAGACGTCGCCGGCCGCGATCGTGACGGCGGCGCCCAGCTCGTCCAACTCGGCGAGCAGCCGGTCCGCGCCGGGCGCGTCCTTGCCGTGGCGGCTGGTGAGCACCACGTGCGCGGCCCCGTTGCGGGCCGCCCAGCGGGCCACGTGGCCGCCGAGCGCGCCGGTGCCGCCGGTGACCAGCACGGTGCCGCGCGGGCTCCACGGGCGCGCAGGGGTGCGCAGCTCGGCCCGGACCAGCCGGCGGCCGAACAAGCCGGTGCCGCGGACGGCCAGTTGGTCCTCGGCGCCGCAGGCGCCGGCCAGCACACCCGACAGCAGGGCCGCCGCGTCCTCGTCCAGGCGCTCGGGCAGGTCGACCAGCCCGCCCCAGCGATCCGGGTGCTCCAGTGCCACCACCCGTCCGAGACCCCAGAGTTGGGACGCCTCCGGCTGCACCCGGTCGCCGTCGACCGGGGCCACCGCCCCGTGGGTGGCGAACCAGAGGGGCGCGCCGGCCCCGGCGTCCCCGAGCGCCTGGACGAGGACCGTCGAGCCCCACAGATCGGGCAGGACGGCCAGCACGCCGTTGAACTCGCCGCTCTCGGAGAGCCGTTCGGCGAGCTCCCGGCGCCCGGTTCCGGGTTCGACGACCAGTTCGACCACCTCGGCGCCGGTCAGCGCCCGGGCCGCCTCGGCTCCGGCGCCGGACCGGGGCACCACGAGCAGCCACCGGCCGCGGGCCGTCCCGCCCGCCGTGACGGGCCGCCATTCCTCCCGGTACCGCCAGGAGTCGAGCACCGCCTCGGCGGACCGTCCGGCGAAGGCCGGCGGCCGGAGCCAGAACCGCTGGTGCTGGAAGGCGTAGGTGGGCAGGTCCACCCGCCGGGTCGCCCGCTCGCCCGCCAGGCCGGCCCAGTCGACGGCAGCGCCGTGCACGTGGGCCTCGGCCAGGGAGAGGACGAAGCGGGCGGGGCCGCCCTCGTCGCGGCGCAGCGAACCGAGGGCGACGGCGTCCGAGCCGGCGGCCTCGATGGTCTCCCGGACGGCGGGGACGAGCACCGGGTGCGGGCTCATCTCGATCAGCAGGGTGCAGCCGTGCTCCAGCAGCTCCCGGGTGGCCTGTTCGAACCGCACGGTCTGCCGCAGGTTCCGGTACCAGTACCCGGCGTCCAGCTCGGCCGGGTCGGTCGCCGTGCCGGTGACCGAGGAGAAGAACGCCATCTCGGCGGCGCTCGGGGTGGTGTCGGCCAGCAGGGTCGCCAGCTCCGCCCTGATGTTCTCGACGTGCGCGGTGTGTGAGGCGTAGTCGACGGCGATCCGGCGGGCTCGGATGCCGTCGTTCTCGCAGTGGGTGAGGAGTTCGTCGAGGGCGTGCGGGTCGCCGGCGACGAC
>NZ_JBHVER010000385.1:0-3159 GCF_042802195.1 Kitasatospora sp. NPDC057500
GCCGGGGCGGGGCGGCGCGTCCGGACGGCGGCCGGTGGTGGCCAGGTACATCATCAGTGGCAGTTGTAGGTCGGGCCGGTGTCCTTGACCTGGCCGTCCGTGCCGACGTAGCTCCAGCCGTACCCGGCGTCGGTGAAGTCCAGCTTCAGCACGCCGTAGTCACCGCTGATCCGCTTCTGGCTGTTGGGCTGGACCTGCTCGATCGGGTAGGGCTCGGCGCCGCCCATGCCGCCGACGATCTCGACGATGCCGTCCGCGGTGGCCCTGCCGTCCGGGTCCTGCGGGGCGAACCGCTCGTAGTGGTGGTCGTGCCCGTTCAGCACCAGGTCGGCCCGGGCGTCGTAGAGGATCCGCCACACCGGCCGGGAGACCGGGTCGTTGCCGTGCCCGCCCGAGGAGTACAGCGGGTGGTGCCAGTAGGCGGCGACGCACTTCTTGGAGTTGGCCGCCAGGTCGGCCTTCAGCCAGTCGATCTGGGCGCTCTGGTCGAAGGCGTTGGAGTCCAGCGCGACGAAGTGCCAGTTGCCCTCGTCGAAGCTGTACCAGCTCTTGCCCTGCGGGTAGGCGACGGCGCCGAAGTACGACTTGTAGCCGGCCAGCGAACCGGCCGGGTCGTAGGTCTCGTGGTTGCCCGGCACCGGGTGGGTCTTCGCCTTGAACGCGCCCCAGCTCTTGTCGTAGTAGTTCTTGAAGTCCGCCAACCTGGCGTCGTCGTACTGGTTGTCGCCCATCGTCAGGTAGAACCGCGGGTTGATCCGCTGGGCCAGCGCGGCGGTCTTCGGGTGGGCGCAGCCGCTGTCCGAGGCGGTGCACTGCGCGGCGATGTCGCCGGCCGCGACCACGGTGAACGCCCCGCCCGCCGGCCCGGTGGGGGTGGGCCCGGTCGGCGACGGCGTGCTGTCCAGGACGCCGTACACCTCCAGCTCGAACAGCGAGTAGCCGTACGAGGTGCCGCGCGCCGTCCCGTACATCCGGACGTAGCGGCCCTTGCCGGTCAGGCCCGTCCAGTCGTCGGTCCCGCCGTTGCCGGCCTTCTCCTCCGCGACCGACGTCCAGGTCACCCCGTCCGCCGACACCTCCAGCCGGTACGCCTTCGCGTACGCGGCCTCCCAGCTGAGCTTGACCCGCGAGACGGTGGCACCCGCCCCGAGGTCGACCCGCAGCCACTGCGGGTCCGTGCCCTCGGCGCTCGCCCACCGCGTGGTGGCGCTGCCGTCGAAGGCCTTGCCGGCCGCGTACGACGATCCCTCCGTGGAGGAGGCCGTCGCGGCCTTCCCGCGCGAGAGCAGCGGATCGGCCGCCGCTCCCGCCTGCCCGGACAACCCGAGCACCAGACCGCCGAGCAATACCAGCACGGCGGCGAACACACCGACATGGACAGGCCTTACCGAGACATCCGGACGCATCCTTGGACTCCCCGACCTTGGGAAACGGTGAGATCTGGGCACCGGTGCGCACCACGCACACACCCACCGGCGAGGGGAGCGTAGTAGAAAGTAAAGTTTCCTGACAATAGCGGGCCCCGCACCGAACTCCCGTACGCATCAGTCGTCTTGCCCCCTCACTCCAGCCCCACCGGACGGCGGGCCCGAGGGTGTGCCGGGCGTCACCCTTCGCCGAAATTTACCCCCGGGGGTATGGTGGAAGACGTAACGGATACCCCACTGGGTATTTTGGATTCGGATGCAGGAGCGATCCACGTGTTCTTCGCCCAGTACTACCTCGACTGCCTCTCCCAGGCCTCCTACCTGGTCGCCGACGAGACCACCGGCCGCGCCGTGGTGATCGACCCGCGCCGGGACGTCGACGAGTACGTCGCCGACGCCGAGGCGCACGGGTTCACCGTCGAGGCCGTCATCAACACGCACTTCCACGCCGACTTCCTGGCCGGCCACCTGGAGCTGGCGGCCCGCACCGGCGCCTGGATCGGCTACGGGAGCAGGGCGGTCACCGAGTACCCGATCCGCAAGCTCGCCGACGGGGAGCGGATCGAACTGGGCGAGGTCGCCCTGCAGATCATGGAGACCCCCGGGCACACCCCCGAGTCGATCAGCGTCCTGGTGTACGAGCACTCCGCGGACGCCGTCCCCTACGGCGTGCTGACCGGCGACGCGCTGTTCATCGGCGACGTCGGCCGCCCCGACCTGCTGGCCTCGGCGGGCACCACGGCCGAGGAACTCGGCCGGATGCTCCACCACAGCGTCCAGCACAGGCTGATGGCCCTGCCCGACGAGGTCCGGGTCTTCCCCGCCCACGGCGCCGGCTCCTCCTGCGGCAAGAACCTCTCCACCGAGCGCCAGTCCACCATCGGCGCGCAGCGCGCCACCAACTACGCCTGCGCGCCGATGAGCGAGGAGGACTTCGTCGCCATCGTCACGGCCGGCCAGTCCGCCGCGCCCGGGTACTTCGGCCACGACGCCGCCCTCAACAAGCAGGACCGCGGCCTGTTCGACGCCGCACTCGCGAACCGCCCGCTGACCGCCGAGGAGTTCGCCGCCCACCGGCGCGAGGGCGCCGTGGTCGTCGACGCCCGCAGCCCGCAGGAGTTCGCCGCCGGACACCTGCGCGGGTCGGTCAACGTCCCCGCCGACGGCCGCTTCGCCGAACAGGCCGGCGCCGTGCTCGGCCCGGACTCCGCGCTGCTGGTCGTCGCGCCGGACGGCCGCGAGGGCGAGATCGTCACCCGCCTCGCCCGCATCGGCTTCGACCGCACCGTGGGCCACCTGGCCGAGCCCGACACCGCCCTCCCCGCGTTCGCCGAGGACCTCACCCCCGCCGCCCGCCTCACCGTCGACCAGCTGCGCACCGCCCTGGCCGCCGAACACCCCCCGCTGGTGCTCGACGTCCGCACCTGCGGCGAGCGCGCGGAGGGCGCCGTCGAGGGCTCCGTGCACATCCCGCTGAACGAGCTGCCCGGCCGCATCGAGGAGATCCCGCAGGACCGGGCGCTGGTCGTCCACTGCGCCGGCGGCCACCGCTCCTCCATCGCCGCCAGCCTGCTGCGCCACCGCGGCCTCGGCGAGGTCTCCGACCTGCTGGGCGGCTACGCCGCCTGGGACGCCGCCGCCTGAGAAAGTGTTGGGTAATTGATCAACTGTGTGCCGTGATGCGCTGGTGGTGATCTTCGCGGGCCTGGTGTCCGCGAAGATCACCGCCATG
>NZ_JBHVER010000386.1:0-3153 GCF_042802195.1 Kitasatospora sp. NPDC057500
GGCAAGATGTTCACCGGGAACACCGCGGCGCACACCCGGGGGAGGGCAGCGCTCGGCCTGGCCGCCTGACCCTTGGGCCGCCCCGGGCGCCCCGCCCGCGCCGGGCGCCCGGGGCGGACGGGAGGCGCGGACGGCCGCTCAGGCGTGCCGGTGGCGCCGGTGCGCGCCCGCGCGGTGCGCCCCCGCCCGGTGCGGGCGGTGGCGGTGCGCCGGGGCCCGCCCGGCGGCCAGGTCGGGCCGGGCCAGCACCGAGGTGAGCATGGCCGAGGCGACCGCCGAGACCGCGATGCTCGCCGCCGGGTACCGGCCGTCCAGGGCGAAGTGCGCGACCGTCCCGGAGAGCAGCGCCGACCCCACCGCCGTACCCAGCGTCAGCGGCCGCCCGGCCGGGAAGTACGCGGGCCAGGACAGCAGCACGGCGGCGCCCACGGCCACGCCCGCGAGGGCGAAGGCGAACGTCTCGACCAACAAGGATGCCTCCCCGGGGTACGGGCGTCCGGCGCGAGGCCGGTCGCACTGTCGCCGTACCCCGGCCGCCCCACCCGTACACCCGGCCCCGTCCGCGCCGCGCGGCGGCCGCCGCCGGAACGCCCGGGAACGACGGTGCCCCGCCCCCTCGGCCGAGGGGACGGGGCACCGGGCGAGGCCCGTGGCTCAGAGCGTGCCGAAGCCGACCTTGCGCGCGGCCGGCTCGCCGATCTCCACGTACGCCAGGCGCTCGGCCGGGACGATGACGCGACGGCCGTGCTCGTCGGTCAGCGAGAACAGCTTCTCGGTGCCCTCCAGCGCCTTGGCGACCGCCTCCTGGACCTCATCGGCAGTCTGCGAGCTCTCGATCACGATCTCGCGCGGCGCGTTCTGCACGCCGATCTTGACCTCCACGGCTTCCGTCCCTCCGGGGTTGCAGCCATCCACGCGCGGCGCCGTACCGCCTGGGACAAGCGGGCCCGGCGACCGCGCCGTACGGCTTCACCATAGAGCACCGGATCGGCACCCCGGCGAAAGCCGGTGGATCACCGGCCGGCGGCAGGGCCTTCCGGCGCCTCGGTGTTCGGGTGCATCGGGAAGCCCTTCAGCCCGCGCCAGGCCAGGCTGGCGACCAGCCGGACCGCCTCGTCGCGCGGGATCTCCAGACCCTGCGACAGCCAGTACCTGGCGGTGATCTGGGCCAGCCCGCAGACACCCGCGGCCAGCAGCTTGGACTCCGCCTCCGGCAGGTCGGTGTCCTCCTGGATCACCTTGCTGACCAGCGTCGCACTGGCCTCGGCGGCCCGCTCCACCCGCTCCCGCACGGCCGGCTCGTTGGTCAGGTCCGACTCGAAGACCAGCCGGAACGCGCCGGACTCGCTGGAGACGTAGTTGAAGTACGCCTCCATCGTCGCGGCCACCCGCAGCTTGTTGTCGGTGGTCGTCTCCAGCGCCTCGCGGGTCGAGTCGACCAGGGCGTCGCAGTGCTTGTCCAGCAGCGCCAGGTAGAGCTCCAGCTTCCCGGGGAAGTGCTGGTACAGCACCGGCTTGCTCACCCCGGCGCGGTCGGCGATGTCGTCCATGGCGGCCGCGTGGTAACCCTGCGCGACGAACACCTCCTGGGCGGCACCGAGCAGTTGTTCACGGCGGGCGCTTCGCGGCAGGCGGGCACCGCGCGGGCGCTCCTGCGCCTCCTGGATGGCCGTCACGGCGCTCCTCACTTCACGGGTCGTACGGGGTCGGCAAGATGACCGATTCTACTTTCGGGTAACCGCGTCCGCGCTTGCCAGGCACGATAAAAGCGGCGGTCCCCCTTGTCAGGAGCCCACAATACGGCGCCCACCACGGCCGTCGGCAGTGCCGGGGACGGGGCAATGGGGAACCCCGCCGCACCCGCCGTCCCGCGGGCCGCGGCGGCACCGGCTCACTACCATCGTCCCCCATGGACAGCGCTGAGCAGCAGATACTCCCGGAACCGGCCGCCCCGGCCCCGCTGCGCACCGTCGAGGTGCCCGGCGCGGCCCTGGCCGTGCACCGGCCCGCCGGGGACCTCGCGCCCGGCGACGGACGGGCCCCCGCGCTGTTCGTGCACGGGCTCGGCGGCTCCGCCGCCAACTGGACCGAGCTGATGGCCCGGCTCTCCGGACAGCTCGACGGCGAGGCCCTCGACCTGCCCGGCTTCGGCGCCTCCGCCCCGCCCGCCGACGGCAACCTCGGCCTGTCCGGGCACGTGCGCGCCGTCATCGGCTACCTGGAGGCCACCGGTCGCGGCCCCGTCCACCTCTTCGGCAACTCGCTCGGCGGCGCCGTCGCCGTACGGCTCGCCGCACTGCGCCCCGACCTCGTCCGCAGCCTCACCCTGGTCTCGCCCGCCCTGCCCGAACTGCCCCCGCAGCGCACCGCCTGGCCCACCGGACTGCTCGCCGTCCCCGGCCTGCCCGCGCTGCTGCGCCGGCTGCCCGCCGGCCGGCGCGGCCCCGAGCAGGTCACCGAGGACCTGCTCCGGCTCGTCTACGGAGACCCCGGCAGCCTCTCCGAGGCCGCCCGCGCCGAGGCCGTCGCCCAGTACCGGCGGCGCACCGAACTGCCTTACGCGATGCGGGCGCTGGCCGGCTCCGCGCGCGGGATCGTCTCCGCCTACACCGAGCGCGGCGACCAGGCGCTCTGGCGGCAGGCCACCCGGGTGACGGCCCCCGTCCTGCTGGTGTACGGGCTGCGCGACAAGCTCGTCGCCTACCGCTCCGCCCGGCGGGCCTGCGCGGCCTTCGCCGACTCCCGGCTGCTGGTGCTCCCCGAGTCCGGGCACGTCGCCATGATGGAGCACCCCGACGCCGTCGCCCGCGCGGTGCGCGAACTGCTCCGGCAGACCTGACCCCCCAGACCTGCCCCCAGACCTGACCCCCGACGGCGGGGCACGACGGACACCCTGTGATCGGCCGCCGTTAACGCCATGATCGGGACGAGGTCACTCCGGTTCACTCGATCAGGTGGCAGCCAGGCAAGTGACCGATGGATTGCCCCGGGCCGGACCTACCTTTCTGCTGTCGGACCGAACAGGTGTGGGGGGAGTCGCGGCCGCCGGAGAAACCGGAGGGCGGCCGCGCGAGGGACGCCGACGGCCGCTGCCGGCCGCCGGCCCGGCCACGGCGCCTCCGGCGGACCGCCCGCCCCCGCCCGGGCCGCCCC
>NZ_JBHVER010000387.1:0-3148 GCF_042802195.1 Kitasatospora sp. NPDC057500
CGGGCGGCGGGTCCGGGTACGGGTGCGCTTGGGCTTCTCGACGGCCTCGGCCGGGGCGTCGGCCGCGCTCGTGGCCTCGGCGGCGGTCCCGGCCGCAGCCTCGGCCTTCGCCCGCGGCGCGCGGGTGCGGGTGCGCTTGGGCTTCTCGGCGACGGGGGCCTCGGCGGCGGCCGGAGCCTCGACGACGGCCGGGGCCTCGACGACGGCGGCCTCCGCGACGGCGGTGGCGACGGCCTCGGTGGCCGCGCCCTCGCCCGACGCCGAAGCACGCGAGCGGCGACGGCGGCGGCGCGGTGCCGCGGACTCGCCCTCGGCGCCCTCGACGGCGGCCGGAGCCTCCGGCGCGCCCGGCGCGACCGGGGCGTCGGGCGCCCCGTCGACGACGGCCGCGACCCCGTCGACCGCGGTGCCCCGGCGGGTGCGCCGGCGCTCACGGGTCTTGCGGGCCGGCTTCTCCTCGGCCGCGGCCGGCTCGACGGCCGCCGCGGACCGGCCGGAGCCGCCCCGCCCGCCGCGCCCGCGGGCGCCGGAACGCGAACCGCGCCCGCCGGTCTCGCCGAGGTCCTCGACCTCCTCCGCGCCGAGCCCGGCCCGGGTCCGCTCCGAGCGCGGCAGGATGCCCTTGGTCCCCGGCGCGATCTTCAGCAGCTCGTACAGGTGCGGCGAGGTGGAGTAGGTCTCCTCCGGCTCGTTGAACGGCAGGTCCAGCGCCTTGTTGATCAGCTGCCAGCGCGGGATGTCGTCCCAGTCGACCAGGGTGACGGCGGTGCCCGAGGCGCCGGCCCGGCCGGTGCGGCCGATCCGGTGCAGGTAGGTCTTCTCGTCCTCCGGGCACTGGTAGTTGATCACGTGCGTGACGCCCTCGACGTCGATGCCGCGGGCCGCGACGTCGGTGCAGACCAGCACGTCGACCTTGCCGTTGCGGAACGCCCGCAGCGCCTGCTCGCGGGCGCCCTGCCCGAGGTCGCCGTGGACCGCGCCGGCCGCGAAGCCGCGCTGGGTCAGCTGGTCGGCGACGTCCGCGGCGGTCCGCTTGGTCCGGCAGAAGATCATCGCCAGCCCGCGGCCCTCGGCCTGGAGGATGCGCGAGACCATCTCCACCTTGTCCAGCGAGTGGGCGCGGAAGATGTGCTGCTCGATGTTGGCGACGGTGGTGCCGGTGTCGTCCGGCGCGGCGGCGCGGATGTGCGTCGGCTGGCTCATGTACCGGCGGGCCAGGCTGATGACCTGGCCCGGCATGGTCGCCGAGAACAGCAGGGTCTGCCGCTTGGCGGGCAGCATGGTGATGATCTTCTCGACGTCCGGCAGGAAGCCGAGGTCGAGCATCTCGTCGGCCTCGTCCAGGACCAGCGAGCGGACCTGGGACAGGTTCAGCTTCTTCTGGCCGGCCAGGTCGAGCAGCCGGCCGGGGGTGCCGACGACGATGTCGACGCCCTTCTTCAGCGCCTCCACCTGCGGCTCGTAGGCGCGGCCGCCGTAGACGGCGAGCACGCGCACGTCACGGACCTTGCCGGCGGTCTGGAGGTCGTTGGTGACCTGGGTGCACAGCTCGCGGGTCGGCACGACGATGAGCGCCTGCGGGCAGTCGGAGAGCTGCTCCTCCTGTGCGCGCCCGGCGTCGACGTCGGCGCGCACGACGACCCGCTCGATCAGCGGGAGGCCGAAGCCGAGGGTCTTGCCGGTGCCGGTCTTGGCCTGGCCGATGACGTCGTGGCCGGTCAGCGCGACCGGCAGGGTCATCTCCTGGATCGGGAAGGGGTGGACGATGCCGACGGACTCGAGGGCCTCGGCGGTCTCCGGGAGGATCCCCAGTTCCCGGAAGGTCGTCTTCGTGGGTTCAGCGGTGGTGGACAGGGTGCTGCCTCTTCCGTGTGGAGGGGCCGAGAGCGAGCGGCGGGCGGGCAGCCGCGCGGCTGCGTACGGGCCTGGACGGCCCCGAATACAGCTGCGCGGACGCACAACCGCGCCGGTCCCTGCGGCCGGCCGGTGCGCGCGGCCCGGTCAAGGGGGCGCGTCGCCGGCGGCGTCGGGGAGGATTCCCGTGAGGGACCTGCGCGGGACCTGCGCCGGATGGCGCGGTCTCGGCGGCCCTCGCTCGGCCACTGATGCGGTGCCAAGGCTTGAAGTCCAAGCCCTGGTCGGAGCCGATCGGCTCTCCGACCGGGCATCCGCGTACGTTGAGAACCCGGCTTCCGCGCGGCGCGTCCCCGGGGGACGGAGTCGCTGCGGAGCGGGCTTGCCCGGCGGCACCGAGACGGCGGTGACACCGTGCGAGCACGACGGGCCTCCGTACCACCATACAGTCACCCGACGACTCGAACACGTGACGCGGACGACATCGCAGGTCGGAGCGGTGGAAGAGGTGCCCGGGGACGGACCGGCACTAAGGTGGCGGGTCATGGAGAACCGTGGTGAGACGCAGGACGACGTGGCGGCGGGCTCGATCGGCGACTGGGCGTCCTGCTCGGCCGACCCGGGCTACCGGGCCGCCGTACTGGACCTGCTCGGCGCCCTCGCGTACGGCGAGCTGAGCGCCTTCGAGCGGCTCGCCGAGGACGCCAAGCTCGCGCCCGACCTGGCCGACAAGGCGGCGCTGGCCCGGATGGCCTCCGCCGAGTTCCAGCACTACCAGCGGCTGCACGACCGGCTCGCCGAGATCGGCGCCGACCCGCAGGAGGCGATGCGGCCGTTCGTCGAGCCGCTGGAGCTCTTCCACCGGATGACCGCGCCCTCGGACTGGCTGGAGGGGCTGGTCAAGGCCTACGTCGGCGACGCCATCGCCACCGACTTCTACCGCGAGGTGGCCGTCCGGCTCGACGACGACACCCGCGACCTGGTCCTCGGCGTCATGTCGGACACCGGGCACGCCCAGTTCGCCGTCGACAAGGTCCGCCAGGCCATCGAGGCCGACCCGCGGGCCGGCGGCCGGCTCGCCCTGTGGGGCCGGCGGCTGATGGGCGAGGCGCTCAGCCAGGCGCAGCGGGTGGTCGCCGAGCGGGACGCGCTCTCCAACCTGCTGGTCGGCGGCGTCCGGGTGCAGGGCTTCGACCTGGTCGAGGTCGGCAAGATGTTCAACCGGATCACCGAGGCGCACACCCGGCGGATGGCAGCGCTCGGCCTGGCCTCCTGAGCCTTCGTCCGCCCCGGG
>NZ_JBHVER010000388.1:0-3140 GCF_042802195.1 Kitasatospora sp. NPDC057500
CGCCCGGCCTGTCCGGGGCCGGGCGCGGGCCGCCGATCCCACCGGGCGCCGATGCCCGGGCACCCGGTGAAGCCTTCCCCCGCGTGTCCGTCAGACCGCGACCGCCGACTCCTCCAGTTCCTCCGCCGGCTCGCCGTCCCGCCCGGCCGGGGCCGCCGTCCGGCCGCGCCGCTCGTACAGCGCCGCACCGGTCACCAGCGCGCCCGCGGCCACCAGCCAGAGCACCAGCACCAGCAGGTTCCCGCCGAACCCGGCTCCGCCGTCGAAGTACAGCAGGCCGCGCGCGCCCTCCAGGAAGCCGGCGCCGGTCCAGAAGGAGTGCAGGCCGCCGAAGAACCCGTTCTGCAGGTCGGGCCGGTAGACGCCGCCGGAGCTGGTGAAGTTCAGCATCACGAACAGCACCATCATGACCAGCGTGGTCCACCGCCTGAGGAAGGTGTGCAGGCCGATGCCCACGCCGACGACCCCGGCCGAGTACAGCCAGCCGAGCGCCCAGACGGCGGCCGGGTCGTGGTCCACGACGTGGAAGACCGGCCCGGCGGTGACGATCCCGATCACGCTCACCGCGAGCGAGGCGCCGAGGCCGGCCAGCACCCGGAGCCGCATGCCCATCCCGGCGCCGACCGCGCCGATCACGGCGACGCTGCCGTAGGAGCCGATGCTGAGTGCGACCAGCAGGAAGAACAGGCCCTGGCCGGTCGGGTCGCCCTCGCTCGGGGTGGTGAGGTCGGTGACGGCCAGCGGCGCGCCCTGCTGTCCGGCGACGCGCTGGAAGACCTTCTCGGCCGCCGTCGCCGAGGTCTCCGAGTTGGCCTTGGCGACCAGCAGTTCCGGATGCGCGGCGTCCGGCACGAACGCGCCGACCAGGTCGCGGTCGAGCAGCCGCTGCTCGGCGGCCGCGCGGTCGGGCAGCGCGGCGACGTCCAGCGCCTCGCCCGCCGCCGCCTGCACGGCGCCCGCCAGCTCGCGCGCCTGCGGGGTGGTGCCGACGACGGCGACCTTCAGGTGGTGCGGCTCGGGCTGGTGGAAGGCGCCCTGGTAGGCGAGCGCCATGCCGAGGCACATCAGCAGCGGGGTGAGCAGGTGGAGCGCCAGGTGCTTGAGCGAGTGCCCCGGCGGGGGCGCCGCGGCGGTGGTCCGGGGTGTGCTCATGGGGGTTCGGTCCGTCCTCCGACAGAGATGAAGCGGATGGCAAAGTGGGTGGCAAATGCAACTATCTAGATGCAGTCTACAACCACCGCGGGGGCGGACCGAAGTCCGCCCCCGGTGGCCGAGGACCCGCACACCCTCCCCGCGGCGCTACCCCAGCTGGAACACGCCGTACGAGAACCCGTCCGCCCGCAACTCGCCGCCCGCACCGGTGCTCACGCCCTGGACGTCCAGCGGGCGAGCCCGTCCGGACGCCCCGGAGCCGCCCGCGCCGCCGAGCGCCACGTCCGCCGGGACGACCGCCGGCTCCCGCCGCGGGTTGACCACCACCAGGTAGCGCCCGGCCCGGACGTACACCAGCGGGTACCCGGCGTGCCGCACCTCCACCGAGCCCCGCGCGCCCAGGCCCGGGTGCGCCCGGCGCAGCGCGATCAGCCGCCGCACGGTGTGCAGCAGGGAGGTCGGGTCGGCCCGCTGGGTGGCGACGTCCGGACGGTGCGGGTCCGGGTCGACCGGCAGGTAGAGCCGCTCGGCGGGCGCCGTGGAGAAGCCCGCGTTCGGGCCGGGCGTCCACTGCATCGGCGTGCGCGAGCCGGCCCGGTTGTACGTCGGGCCGAGCACGCTCCCCTCCGTGTCGGGCAGGTCCGGGACGTAGCGCATGCCGATCTCGTCGCCGTAGTAGACCGCCGGCAGGGTCGGCCAGGTGAGCAGCAGGGCGAAGGCCGGGGCGAGCTGCTCGGCGGTGCGCGGTCCGGTGGCCAGCCGGGAGAAGTCGTGGTTGGCGGTGGGGACGGCGATGTGCCCGGCGCCCTCGGTCAGTTCGGCCGCCGCGCGCCAGGCGTCCAGGAACGGCTGCGGGGTGCCGCGCCCCTCGGCCTCGAAGTAGCACGGGCCCTGCTTCCAGAACTCCTGCACCGTCCCGGCGTTGTTGTTCCACAGCGAGCGCAGCGGCAGGCCGTCGTCGGGGCCGCCGAACTGGAGGAGGAAGTCGGCGTGGAAGCCGGCCGCGACGGCGGCGGCCGGCTCGCCCCACTCGGCGAACAGCGCGGCCTGCGGGTGGTCGCGGTCCAGCCAGTCGCGCAGTTCGTTCCAGAGCTTGCCGGTCTCGACGAAGCCGGGGTCGTCCTTGACCAGCGAGTAGGCCATGTCGACCCGGAAGCCTGCCACGCCGAGGCCTAGCCAGTGGTCCATGATCGCGCGCAGTGCGGCGCGGTTGGCGCGCGGGCCCTCGGCGTCCACCGGCCGGCGCCAGGGCTCGTCCGGATTCTCGCGCGCGAAGCCGAAGTTGAGCGCCGGCTGGCAGTCGAAGAAGTTCGGCCGGTACCAGCCGGGCCGGCTGCCCGGGGAGGCGACGAAGCCGTCCACCGGCCGCTCGGACCAGATGTAGCGGTGGTCGGACGGGTCCTGCGCCGAGGCCTGGAACCAGGGGTGCCGGTCGGAGGTGTGGCCGGCGACCAGGTCCAGCAGGACCCGGATGCCCCGGCGCCGCGCCGCGTCGACGAGGGCGGCGAGGTCGCCGGCGGTGCCGTAGCGCGGGGCGGGGGTGAAGTAGTCGGCGACGTCGTACCCCGCGTCGCGGAACGGCGAGGCGAAGCACGGGTTCAGCCAGACCGTGTCCACGCCCAGCCAGGCGAGGTGGTCGAGGTGCTCGGTGATGCCCGCGAAGTCGCCGATGCCGTCGCCGTCGGAGTCGGCGAAGGTCTGGGGGTAGATCTGGTACAGCACGGCGTCGGTCAGCCACTCGGGGCCGGGGCGGGTCGAGGTCATGGGTGGGATCCTCCTGCCGGGTGCCGGGGGGCTACCGATTCTCGTCGAATCCCGGCCGCCCCAACAGCCCGGCCCGGCCACTCCCGGACCTCCGCGCGGTTCCCGGAAGCAGCCCCGGGGCGTGCCGCGCGCCGTCCCGAGCCCCTTCCGCTCCCCCGCGCCCCCTGCTCCCCCGGGGCAGCCCCCTCCCCCGCCCGGTCGCCGGCCCCGCCGAAGAGCGGGGC
>NZ_JBHVER010000389.1:0-3032 GCF_042802195.1 Kitasatospora sp. NPDC057500
GCTCGGTGGTCGCCGCCTCCCCGGCAGCGCCCGCACCGCCCGCACCCACCGAGCCCGCACCCGCCGAGCCCGCGCGCTCCGCCGCCTCGGCGGCCGCGGCGGCGGCAGCCGCCAGCGCGGCGGCCTGCGCCAGCCGTGCCTCCTCGGCCCGCTGCAGCGCCTCCTCCGCGCGGCGCCGCTGCTCCTCGCGCGCCAGCTCGCGCTGCCGCTGGAGCTCCGCGCGGGCGGCCGCCTCCTCGGCGAGCCGCTTGCGCTCGGCCTCCTCGGCAGCCCGGCGCGCCTCGTCCTCCGCGCGCCGCTCCGCCTCCTCCTCGGCCTGCCGACGGGCCTCCTCCTCGGCCTTCTTCCGAGCCTCCTCGGCAGCCTTGCGCGCGGCCTCGGCGGCGGCCCGCTCGGCCTCCTCCGTGGCCAGCCGCTCCTTCTCCGCCTGCTCGGCCCACAGCTGCGCCAGCACCTCCTGGCGCTTGCGCTCGGCGGCCTCCTCCTCGGCGCGCTTGCGGGCCTCCTCCTCGGCCCGGCGGCGGGCCTCCTCGGCCGCCTTCCGCTCCTGCTCGGCGCGGGCGGCCTTCTCCTGCTCGGAGAGCGGCAGCTCGCGGTCGAGCCGGTGGCGGATCGAGGTGGTGACGACGCCGGGGGCCTGGCTGCCGTCGACGACGAGGTAGCGCGCCGGGTCGGCGGCGGCCAGCGACAGGAAGCCGGAGCGGACCCGCTGGTGGAACTCGGTCGGCTCGGACTCCAGCCGGTCCAGGGCCTCGGTGAACCGCTCCCGGGCCCGGGTCGGGTCGACGTCCAGGACGACGGTCAGGTCGGGCAGCAGCCCACCGGTCGCCCAGCGCGAGATCCGGGCCACCTCGGTGGCGGCCAGGTCGCGGCCGGCGCCCTGGTAGGCGATGGACGAGTCCATGTACCGGTCGGTGATGACCACCGCGCCGCGGGCCAGCGCCGGACGGATCACGTTCTCGACGTGCTCGGCCCGGTCGGCCGCGTAGATGAGGGCCTCGGCGCGGTGCGACAGGCCGGTGTTGCCGACGTCCAGGACGAGGCTGCGCAGTCGCTGGCCGACCGGGCTGCCGCCGGGCTCGCGGGTCAGCACGACCTCGTGGCCCTTGCCGCGGATCCACTCGGCGAGCGCCTGGGCCTGGGTGGACTTGCCGGCGCCGTCGCCGCCCTCCAGGGCGATGAAGAAGCCGGTGCCCGCCCGGTGCGGGGCCGGGCCGACGGCACCGCGCACCGCGTCGGCCAGGTCCCGGCCGAACGGCACGGTGCCGCGCCGGTCGTCGGTGCGCAGCAGCACGACGGCGGCCAGTACCAGGGTGAGCAGTCCGGCAGTGGCGACCGCGAGGGCGGCGCCGCCGTGGATGAAGGTGAACGAGCCGGGCTCGACCGTGCCGTACTCGACGTCCCCGTAGGCGGCGGCGATCAGCGGGACGCCGACCAGCGCGGTGCCGACCACGGCCCGCAGCACCGCGTACAGGTGCTCGGTGACCTGCGGCAGCCGGACCTCCTCGACCTCCTGGGCGAGCAGGGCGCGGCCGGTGGAGACCGCCACTCCGGCGGCCAGCGCGGCCAGCACGGTGAGCAGCAGGACGAGCACGAAGTCCGGCACCAGGCCGGCCAGGATCAGCGCGACGCCTTCGGTGAGCAGGGCGAGCGCGAGCAGCCGGCGGCGGGAGAGCGAGGGCAGCACGGCCCGGGTGAGCCGGACGCCGAGCGCGGGGACGCCGGTGGCGGCCAGCACCAGCAGGCCGTAGCCGATCGGCCCGGCGCGGTGCTCGGCGGCGGTCAGCAGGGCCAGCGCGGCGACGCCGGCCATCGTGGCGTACCCGGCGCAGACCGCGAAGGTGAAGTAGGGGGCGGAGCCGGTGCGGCCCTTGGCCAGGGCCGGGCCCGGGGTCGCATCGGTCGGGGCCCGCAGGCCGCGCAGCGGCGAGACCGGCGGCACCTTGACGGGACCGCCGGGCAGCTCCTGGAGGTGTACCCGGGCGGCCGAGACGGCGAACAGCGCGGCCGCGCCGAGGGCGGCGAAGGTGGTCTGGTGGGCGCGCAGCCAGTCCGAGCCGAGCGCCGCGCAGACGTTGTTGAGCAGCGTGAGCGCGATCAGGGCGGTGGCGGCGAGCGGCACGGTGGCCCAGCCGGTGCGGTGGTCCAGGGCGCGGACGGTGGCCAGGTTGGCGGCGGACGGGCGCCGCTCGGCCGCCGGGGCGTACACGTCGGCGGGCGGCAGCAGCGCGGGGACGGCGGCGGCCTTGGCGATCGCCCAGACCCGCTCGGCGGCGCCGGTCAGGAAGACGGTGGCGAGCAGGACCCAGGTCGCGGCGCCGGAGGGCTCGGGGCCGGAGCCCAGCCAGACGATCCACCAGGGCGCGACACCGATCAGCACGGCGCGCAGCGCGTCGGCGCCGAACAGCGTCCAGCGCCGGTCGATCTTGCCGCTGAGCAGCCCGTGCACCGGGCCGAGCAGGGCGGCGCCGACCAGTCCGGTGGCGGCCAGCCGGGTGGCGAGGACGGCGGCGACGGCGAGCGGCAGGCTGCGCGGCGGGTCGCCGAACGACCCGCCGAGCACGGCCGCGATCACGGTGAGCACGATCAGCACCAGCAGGCCGAGCCGGTCGGCGGTGCCGCCGATCAGCTGGGTGGTCCACAGTCGCCGGTAGGGGCGCAGCCGCAGCAGCGCCCGGATCCGCTCGCCGGCGGTTCCGGCGGGCGCGGTCTCCGGCCGGTCGGGCGTGCCGGTGCCGGCGGCCGCCGCGGCGCTGGGGGTGGGCTGCTCCTCGCTCGTCATACGGTCAGCGTAGCGGTCGGGGCATGGGGCAAAAGAGGGGAGCGCGGCTCCGGAAGGGCGCCGCCACCGGGTTGTGACGATCCGCGTACGCCCCTGTCACGCCCGTGCCCCGCCGATTGCCCCGGTGCTTCCCCCGGCTCGGGACACGGCTCGGGACACGGCTCGGGACACGGCTCGGGACACGGCTCGGGCCCGCGCCGCCGGGGCGGACGCGGGCCCGGGTGCGACCGACCGGGGGTCAGCCCTCGTC
>NZ_JBHVER010000390.1:0-2974 GCF_042802195.1 Kitasatospora sp. NPDC057500
TTGCGGGGGCGCTGGGCCACGCGCGGGGGGGCCGAGGCAGCCCAGGACACGGCAGCCGTTGCCCGGACGGCTCGCCGCTGACCCAGGGAATGCCGCCACAGCCTGAGGCGCCTTGCCCGCCACCACCGCCCGGGCACGGCGGCCGTCGTCCCGGCACCGTCCCGGCGGCCACTGCCGGGGCGATGCCACAGTCCGAGCCCCGTGGCCGTCCCGGAGCCGCCCCGGGTGGCTGCCCGGACCGGTTGCCGGAGCCGCCGTGTGGCTCCTGCGCTTCGCCGCCACCACCGCCCGGGCACGGTGGCCGTTGTCCCGGCACCGTTCCGGCGGCCATTGCCGGAGCGGTACCGCAGTCCTTGCCCCGAAGCCGTCCCGGAGCCGCCCCGACCGGTTGCCGGGCCGCCACGTGCCTTTCCCGCGGTGCCGTTGCCACTGCCCGAGGCCGTCCCGGAGCCGCTCGGGTGGGTGCCCGGGCGACTCGGCGTGTGGCAAGCTGCGCGGTGCCGCAGTTGCCACTCCGATGGCGTTCCGACCAGGTGCCGACGACTCCCGCGCGGAGCGCAGTAGTTGTGCGGGTGGGTGCCCGGGCGGGACGTTGTGTGGCCACCCGTGCGGTGCCGCAGTTGCCGATCCGGTGGTCTCCCGGCGGTTGTTGCCACCTCCTTTCGAGTCGCTTCGACGACCACCGCGCGGTGTCGTCACCGTTGCCCGAGACCGGCTCGGTGGGTGCCCGGGCGACTTGGCGTGTGGCAACCAGCGCGATGCCGCAGTTGCCGCTCCGGCCGGGTGCGGCTTCCTCCTTTCGAACCGCTTCGATGGCTACTGCGCGGAGCCGGGCCTCAGTGCGGTGGTGTCGGCTGCCAGAGGCAGCCGCAGTCCGGGTGGCCCTTGAGCCGTAGGCGGCGGATCATGCCGTCCACCGCGGACAGTTCGCACCAGCCGTCCACGCTGGGCGGTCGGCCGCCGTCCAGGTAGACCTGGACGTGCAGTGCCGCGAGGCCGGCGACCGACGTCGCCAGGGCGGTGTCGCAGGCCGGGGTCGGTGCCCGCCCAGGCCCGCCTTCGGCGAGCTGGGCGAGGATCCGGGGCCAGGCGGCGTCCTCGTCCTCCCGGGTCAGGACCAGGCAGTGGCCGCAGGCCGAGACGCCCGGCAGGACCAGGGGCCCGACCACCCCGTACTCCTCCACCACTCCGACGTACAGGTGCGGGACCCCGGCCCGGAGCAGCTCGCGGGCCTGGGGTGTGCCACCGGCGAACGCACCGCTGCCGTCCCGGGCGGCGAGCACCACCAGGTCGGGCAGCCCCGGTCTCGGCTGCCGGCTGCGCCGGCCGGGGCGGCGCGCGGTGGCACGGTCGACGGCCTCGCGGGCGGCGGTGGCCCGGAGCCGGCCGACGTCGGCCGGGGGCAGCCCGGCGGGGGAGCAGTCCGCGGGGGTGACCCGGCCGGAGTCCACCACGGCGACCGTGCCGATGCCGCCCGCCGCGAGGACGGCGGCGACGGCCGCACCGATCCGCCCCGCGCCGCGGACCTCGACCGCGTGCTCGGGCCGCCGGGCCAGGACGGCGGGGGCGGCGCCCGGGGGCGCGTGGATCAGTGACAGCGACGCGAGGTCGGGGCCGAGCAGGTCGCGGTGCGGCTGGGGGAAGCGGGCCAGGGCCTCGGCCGAGGCCTCGGCGTCGTCGAGCACCCCGGCCTCCTCCAGCAGGTCGAGCAGGGAGGCGGCGGGGTCGCGCCCGAAGCCGATCCGCTCGCCCTCGGCGAGGAGCGCGGGCCGGTCGCGGGTCCCGTCGACGAGGCAGAGGAACTCGCGCAGGGCCTTGTCGGCGGCGTGGCCGAGCACCCCCGCGTGCTGCGGGATGGTGCCGAACTGGAGGGTGTCCGAGTCCCGCCAGCTGCGGGAGAGGGCGGGCTTGAGGGCGAGGCGCACGGCGGTCTTCCTTCCGACGGTTTCCGGACGGCTGACGGCAGCATGCCCGATCGGGGCGACGGGGTGCGCTGCGTTGTCCACAGGCACGGGCACATCATCGAATGATCCGTTTGCACACCCTGTGGATAACTTGGCGTCCGGTCCGGCGTCGGATTCCGGACACCTGCTGTAGGCCTTTCGTTCCCGATCGCTCCACGAAACATTTCGGCCATGGCAGCGGACTTCTGCCAGGGGGAGCGGGTAACGTCGTGTGCCATGGCAGCCGAACGGGACTCCCATCCCTCGGCGTCGCCTCGGCGTGCCCGTGCAGCGTCCGGGTCGCACGTGGCGGCGCCGAGTACGCGCGGGCGTCCGGAGCAGCGTCCTGATCAGCGGCCCGACCAGCGTTCCGAGCAGCGCCCGGAACCGCAGCCCGGAGCCGCCCGCGAGCCGCTCGACCGGTCCCGGGTGGAGGTGCGGCGCAGCGCCCGCCGCAGCCGGACGGTGTCCGCCTACCGCGAGGGCGACCGCACCATCGTGCTGATCCCGGCCCGGATGTCGCACGCGGAGGAGCAGCGCTGGGTCGCGCAGATGCTGGAGAAGCTGGCCGCGCAGGAGAGCCGCCGGGTGCTGGGCGACGACGCGCTGGTGGCCCGGGCGCGGGAGCTGTCGACGGCCTATCTGGGCGGTCGTGCCCGGCCCTCCCAGGTCCGCTGGGTGACCAATCAGAACTCGCGCTGGGGGTCGTGCACCCCGAGCGAGCGGACGATCCGGCTCTCGCACCGCTTGCAGGGGATGCCGGAGTACGTGGTCGACTACGTGCTGCTGCACGAGCTGGCGCACCTGCTGGTGCCGGACCACGGCCCGGACTTCTGGGCGCTGCTGGAGGCGTACCCGCGGACGGAGCGGGCGCGCGGCTACTTGGAGGGCGTGGTGTCGGCGGCCCGGCTGCCGCACATCCCGGGGGCCCGGCACGAGGCGCCGTCGGAGCCCGGCCCGGCGGAGTCCTGCGGCTGAGCGGTCGTCGAAGGTCGTCGGAGCGGACGAAAGGGAGGGGCGCGGGCCCATGC
>NZ_JBHVER010000391.1:0-2952 GCF_042802195.1 Kitasatospora sp. NPDC057500
CTGGCGGGGCGCTCGGGCCTGGGCCTGAGGGTTTTCGGGAGTGGTTCAGGAGGCGGCGGCACCCACGGGGGTGGCGCCGACAGGGGTGACCTCGACGAGGCCGGTCGAGCCGAAGGTCAGCTTGCAGGTGTCCGCACGGTAGGTGGAGACGGCGAGCGCGACCAGTCGGCCGGCCGCGGCGTACTGGGTGGTCATCACCAGGACCGGCGAACCGGGCGGGCGCTCCAGCAGGGCGGCCTGCTCGGCCTCGGCGACACCCAGCTCGACGGAGC
The DNA here is from genome assembly GCF_042802195.1 of Kitasatospora sp. NPDC057500. NCBI lineage: Bacteria > Bacillati > Actinomycetota > Actinomycetes > Kitasatosporales > Streptomycetaceae > Kitasatospora > Kitasatospora sp. NPDC057500. The sequence continues at coordinate 273 of NZ_JBHVER010000391.1, forward strand.
GGGACTCGCCGTCCACCTCCAGTCGCTCCAGCTGGCGCAGCACCGAACGGGCGCGGTCGCTCTCGGCGCGGAAGCCGGGCAGGTGCGGCAGCGCGGCGGCCGGCACGTGCAGCGACTCGGTGGCCATGGCCCGCCCCTGCACGAGGCGCACCCGGCGCACGGTGTGCACGGGGGCGTCCTCGGCGACGCCGAGCGCCTCGGCCAGTCGCCGGGCGGCCGGGGCGGTGGTGCAGTCGACGGTGCGCCAGGCCTGACTGCGGGCGGCACCGGGCCAGCCCTCCTCCTGCCGGTTCACCGGGACGCCGACCCGGGGGGCGGCGATCAGGGTACCGATCCCGCGCCGGCGGACCAGGCGGCCCTCCAGCTCCAGCTGGTCGAGCGCCTGCCGCAGGGTGGCCCGGGCGACGCCGAAGCGGGCGGCGAGCTCGCGCTCGTTCGGCAGGATCTGGCCGATGGCGAACTCCGTGTCGATGGCGCGGAGCAGCACCGTGCGCAGGTGCCAGTACTTCGGTTCCGGTACCGCCGTGAGCTGTCCTGTCGTTCCCACCGTGTCCTCCACCCTGGTGTCGTCCGCCCTGCTGAAAGAGGGCGGATCCCGGCCCGCTGCCCGCTGTTGCGGCAGGTGGGAGAGCGGGCTTTTTCCGTCCTTCTTTATTAAAGGTCCTTGCAGTAAGTGACCCTAGGGGCTCGATCGGGAGATGGTCAAGACCAATGGCGTGGCACGGCGGGACTCCCGCACAGATTCATGGTGCGTTCACGTCAGCTTCGCAACCGGACGCGTCGCGGCACGGCCCGCGCGCCGCAGTGGGTAGGCTGCCCGGGTGATCGTGGTGACGAGTGTGAACGTGAACGGAATCCGGGCGGCGGCCAAGAAGGGCTTCATCGAGTGGCTGGCCGCCACCGAGGCGGACGTGGTCTGCCTCCAGGAGGTGCGCTCCGAGCCCGAGCAGCTACCCGTCGAGCTGCGCGACCTCGACGGCTGGCACACGGTGTGGGCCCCGTCCGCCACCAAGGGCCGGGCCGGCGTGGCGATCCTCTCCCGGGCGGAGCCGAGCCGCACGGTCATCGGCTTCGAGTCGGCCGAATTCGACAATTCGGGCAGGTACGTCGAAATCGACCTGCCGGGCCTGACCGTCGCCAGCCTTTACCTCCCCTCCGGCGAGGTCGGCACCGAGCGCCAGGACGAGAAGGAACGCTTCATGGCGGAGTTCCTCGTCCACCTCAACAAACTCCGCACCCGCGCCGCCGCCGACGGCCGCGAGGTCGTGGTCTGCGGCGACTGGAACATCGCCCACCGCCCGGAGGACCTCAAGAACTGGAAGGCCAACCAGAAGTCCGCCGGCTTCCTCCCCGAGGAACGCGCCTGGCTCTCCCGCGTCTACGACGAGGCCGGCTACACCGACGTCGTCCGCCACCTCCACCCCGACCGCACCGGCCCCTACTCCTGGTGGTCCTACCGCGGCCGCGCCTTCGACAACGACACCGGCTGGAGGATTGACCTAAGTGTTTGTACAAAGGGCCTGGCCGACAGGGCCGTCGAGGCCTACGTCGAACGCGCCGCATCCCACGCCGAACGCTGGAGCGACCACGCGCCAGTCACCGTAGTGTTCGACCACGAGTTCTGACCGCTCTCCATGGGCAGGGCTCCTCAGAAGACTGGGGAGCCCTGCCCAGACGTCATGTCCGTCACGGATCGGGCAAGGGGCTGGGGCTGCCCTCTTCGCGCGTGTGGGGGCGACGTAGCGCTACCCCTGGCTGGGGGAACGCAGCGGCGGCCCCAGGCGTGTATCAGCCGTCAGTTCGCCGCCGTGGGCCTGGATCAGCCGTGCGTCGAGGGTCTCCAGCATCCCGGACAGGCGCAGGGCCTTGAGTGACTCGCGCAGGGCGGTGTCCATCACGCTCATCGAGCGGCCTCCTCGGCGTCATCGCGGCCCGGGGCGCCCTCGGGCTCGCCGGAGGTCCGGGAGGGGATGCTCGCGGCGAACAGGCCCTCGGGGCCGTGGAGGAAGGCCACTGTCCGAAGCCGCGTGAGTGGCGGGCTCGATTGACGACCCCTATCCGGGTCAGCCGTTGCAGTTCTTGAAGCCGGTCTCCAACGAGCCGCGGAACGCCAGCGCCTCGCGGCCAATGCCGAGGGCATTGAGCAGGGCATCGATCGCCGCGTCCGCATCGTCCACCGAGCGGCTCACCCAGACGAACGTATACGGGACAGGCGCTCCTTCGAGCTCGCTCAGAGCGAAGTCCGTCTTCTCGATCCGGAACATGGCAACGTCCACGTAGCCGAGGTCTTCCCAGCCTCGTTCGACGGTCAGCCGCAACCGCGCCGCGAGCGCCTCCAGCGGCGGCTGCAACCCCGCCACCACTCGAAACGAGCTGGCCGCGAACTCCCACATGCTCTGCTGGAACGCTGGGTTGCGCTTCCCTCCTTGGTACGACGGGGCTGTCTCCCAGTCCGGATCAGGTCCCGGAACGTTGACTGCCGCCATGTCGGCCTCCCCTTCGAACACCATTACTCCCGCCCGGCGTTCACCGTAGCTCAGGTCACAGCGCGGCTCGCACCCCGGTGAACGTTGCCGGTCAGAGCACTAGGGCCTGTGTGATGTTGTGATCAATCTCCGGGTTCTGCCCCGCTCCGGGGCAGAACCCGGTAGGAATGTTGGATGTGACGCGCAGGCAACTC
>NZ_JBHVER010000392.1:0-2952 GCF_042802195.1 Kitasatospora sp. NPDC057500
GTACCGGGGGCCGGGCGTCAGGCGCCCAGCGCGGCCTTCACGCTCTGCGCCAGCGGGACGGTCGGGCGGCCGATCAGCCGGGCCAGGTCGCCCGGGGTGCCGGCCAGCTCGCCGCGCGCGATGCCGGCGTCGACGTCGACCAGGATCTCCGCGAAGCCCTCCGGCAGGCCGGCGCCGACCAGGATCCGCAGGTGCTCCTCCGGGGCGACCGGGTGGAACGCGACCGGCCTGCCGGAGGCCAGGGCCAGCTCGGCGGCCAGCTCCGGCAGGGTCCAGGCGGCGTCGCCGCTCAGCTCGTACACCGCGCCCTCGTGGCCCTCGCCGGTGAGCACGGCCACCGCCGCGTCGGCGTAGTCCCGGCGCGGGGCGGTGGCGATCCGGCCGTCCTGGCCGGCGCTGCCGACCACCGCGCCGCGCTCGACCGTGCCGGCCGCGTCGCCCAGGTAGTTCTCGGTGTACCAGCCGTTGCGGAGCAGGGCGAAGGGCAGCCCGGAGTCGCGGATGACGGCCTCGGTGACCTTGTGCTCGTCGGCCAGCTTGAACGTGGCCGCCCCCGGGGCACTGGTGTAAGCGAGCAGGGCGACCCCGGCGGCGCGCGCCGCCTCGACCACGGCGGTGTGCTGCGGCACCCGGCTGCCGACCTCGCTGCCCGAGACGAGCAGCACCCTGTCGCCGGCGGCGAAGACGCCCGCCAGGCTCTCCGGGCGGTTGTAGTCGGCCACCCGGACGGCCACGCCGCGCTCGGCGAGGTCGGCGGCCTTCTCGGCGGAGCGGACGACCACGGCCACCTCGCTCGCGGGGACCTTGGCCAGCAGGCCCTCGACGACGAGGCGGCCGAGCTGTCCGGTGGCTCCGGTGACGACGTACATGGTGCTACTCCCTGGGGTCGTTGTCCGTTGAACTTCCTGCTTCGGAACTCACCCTAGGGGTGGCACTAACCTTTCGAAAGTACGCACTTCAAAGTAGGGTACTGACATGCAGGTAATGAACACCGCCCCCGGGGCGGCCCCCGGCGCCCCGGCCGGCCCGCTGCCGCCGCCCGACGTCTTCGACCGGATGTGCCCGTCCCGGGGCGTGCTGGAACACGTCACCAGCCGCTGGGGCGTGCTGGTGCTGGGCGCGCTGCACGAGCGCGGCTACCGCTTCAGCGAACTGCGCCGGCGGATCACCGGGGTGAGCGAGAAGATGCTCGCCCAGACCCTGCAGACCCTGGAGCGCGACGGCTTCGTGCTGCGCGAGGCACATCCGGTGATCCCGCCCCGGGTCGACTACAGCCTCACCCCGCTCGGCCGGGAGGCCGCCCGGCTGGTCGCCGAGCTGGCGCACTGGACCGAGGAGCGCGTGTCCGTCGTCATGGCCGCCCGCGACGAGTACGACGCCCGGGGGCGGTAGGCCTACCCCTCGGCCCGGTGCTGCTCGATGAGGGCGGCCAGGCCGTCCAGCACCCGGGCCAGGCCGAAGGCGTAGGCGTGGTCCGGGTCGTACGCGCCGCCGTGCGCCTCGCCGGCGGCGGCGCCGACCCGGGCCGCGACGGGGTGGCGCTCGGCGTCGAAGACCCGGGCGAGCAGTTCGGCGTTGGCCACCCACCACTGGGCGTCGGTCATCGCGCTCTCCTGGCGGGCGGCACGCTCGTCCGCCGCCATCCGGGCGCAGGTCTCCACGAAGCCCAGCAGATGGGTGAGCGCGGCGTCCAGCTCGACGTCCGGCAGACCGGTGCCCTCCAGGGCGCGCAGCTCGTACTCGTACTTGGCCATCAGGCCCGGCCCCAGCGGCGGACGGCTGGTGGCGACCGACACCGTCCACGGATGGGCGCGGTGCAGGGCGCGGTTGTCGTCGGCGACGGCCGCCACCCGGGCCCGCCAGCCGTCACCGCCGGGGGCGCTGCGGGGCATCGCCGCGTAGACGGTGTCCAGCATCAGATCGAGCAGCTCGGCCTTGCCGGGCACGTAGGTGTAGAGCGCCATCGGCGAGAGCCCGAGCTCCTGGGCGACCCGGCGCATGGTCACCGCGTCCACCCCCTCGGCGTCCGCGATCCGGATCGCGGCGGCGGCGATCTCCGCCGGGGACTTCGCCTGCCGGGGCCCGCGCCGGCCGGGCTTCTCCTGCGCCGACAGGCCCCAGAGCAGCGCGAGCGTGCGCGCCGGATCCCCGGCACTGCTGCGGTCATTGGCCATGGAGCCGATCCTTTCACGTCGCGCCCGCCGGTACGGTCGGGACCGTGAACGCCGCCGACCCCGACCCGCTGCCGGGCACCGACACCCGCGAGGCCGTCCGCCCCCGGGTGACCTGCCGCCGCTGCCACCGCCCGCTGCACGACCCGGAGTCGCGCATCCTCCGGCTGGGCCCCGAGTGCCGCGACCCGGCCGAGCGGGTGGCCCGCCATGACGTCGACCAGGACCCGCTCCCCGGCCTGGGCTGAGAAACGCGACCCCTCCGCGTGACGGGGATCACTGTTCCCAGATTCTCTGTACTATGTATAGTGTACTGCGTACGGGATAACCGCCGACGAGAGGTTCACCGAACATGCAGATCAACTCCTCCGCCGTCTCGCTCACCGTCGAGGACGTCGAGGCGTCCGCGTCGTTCCTGCGGGAGCACTTCGGCTTCGCCGAGCAGATGTCCGCGGACGGCTTCGTCTCCCTGGGGCACCCGAGCGCCGGGGTGAACGTGGTCTTCCTGAAGCGCGGGATCGAGGTCCTGCCGGAGGGCTTCCGCGACGAGGTCGCCGCCGGGCTGATCCTGGCCTTCGTGGTCGACGACGTCGCCGCCGAGGAGGCGCGCCTGCGGGCGGCCGGCGTGCAGATCACCATGGCGCTGCGCGCGGAGCCGTGGGGCGAGACGCTCTTCCAGGTCACCGACCCGAACGGGGTCGTGGTCCAGCTGGTGAAGTGGGCCGAGCAGCGGTAGCGGCACAGGAGACGGGCGGCGCCCCCGGCCGGGAAGGGCCGGGGG
>NZ_JBHVER010000393.1:0-2943 GCF_042802195.1 Kitasatospora sp. NPDC057500
GGGCGCCGGCACCCGTCCGGCTCACGGGGCCGCGGGCGCGGGCGCGTCCACCGGTCCCCGCACGGCCGGCAGCAGCGCGGGACCGGCCAGCGCGAACAGCCCCGCCAGCACCACCCAGCCCGCCGCCCCGTGGTCCACCGCCGTCAGCGTGACCACCAGCGGCCCGATCACGTGCGCCGCCGCCTGCCCGCTCAGGAACACCCCCTGGTACTCGCCGTGCGCCCGGGCGTCCGCCAGGTCCAGGCTGAGCGTCCAGCCGCCCGCCGAGGTCAGCAGCTCGCCCAGGGTGTGCACCAGCGAGCCCGCCAGCAGCGCCACGGCCGCCGCCCACCCCGGACCGTACTGCGCCGCCGCGTAGCCCAGACAGCCCGCCGCCAGCAGCAGCGCCCCGCGCGCGCAGGCCCGCGCCGCCGAGGGGACGTCCGTGACCCCCCGGCTCGCCCGTACCTGGAACAGCACCACCAGCAGGCAGTTGACCACGTTCACCGCCGCGACCGTCGCCGCCGGCGCCTCGGTGCCGAGCACGATCCACAGCGGCAACCCCACTGTCAGCACGGCCAGTTGCAGCTCCAGCACGGCGTGCAGCGCGGTGACCAGCAGATAGCGGCGGTCGCGCAGCGCCGTCCGGCGGTCGGCCCCCGCGCGCCCGCCGACCGCCGCGCGCCCGCCGACCCCCGTGCGGGCAGCCGCCGTTGCGGCGACGGGCAGCCCCGCCAGCAGTGCCGTGACGCCCAGGAAGCTCACCGCGTCCAGCACCAGCATCGTCACGTACCCGGCGTAGGAGTCCGCCTGGAGGGCGAGCGCCGCACCGCCCGAGCCGACCACCAGGCCCGCGTTCGCCACCGAGCGCAGCAGCGCCCGCGACCGCACCTGCCCCTCGGCCGGCAGCGCCCGGGCGATCAGCGCGCTGCGCACCGCGGCCGCCCCGCGCGACAGCACCGTGGCGGCGCAGGCCAGCACCACGAACGCCGCGAAGGAGCGCACGAAGGCGTAGCCGAGCACGGCCGCCGCCTCCAGCGGCCCGAGCACCAGCAGCAGCCGCTTGCTCCCGACCCGGTCGGCGAGCCGCCCCGCCGGCACCCCGGCGAACACCCCGCACACCCCCGCGACGGTGAGGCCGAGCGCGACCGAACCGGGCGTCAGGCCGAGCGAGCGGGTGAAGAACAGCACGTTCACCGTGACGAACAGGCCGTCGCCGACGGCGTTCACCAGGCTCATCAGCGCCAGTCGGCGCAGCAGCGGCTCGGCGGGCAGCAGGCGGCGGACGGGGACGCGCGGGCGCGCCCCCGCCGAGGTGGAGGAGGTCATGGCAGAAGCACAGCGGGGTTCCGGCGCGGGCGGAATTCTTTTACCGTTACGGTCAATGTTCGAGTTCCGTCTCGGCGTCGAGGACCTCGCCGCCACCTGGTTCGCCTATTCCCCGTTGCAGGAGGCGGTGCTGGGCCTGCGCGCCCGCCGTCGGCCGTCGCGCTACCCGGAGCAGCAGCCGTGGATCGCCGGCTGGCGGGAGCGCTACGCCGCCCTGGACACCGAACTGTTGGACGTGCTGACCGCGCCGAGCGGCTTCGTGCCGGACTTCCTGACGCCGCGCCCGGCGGTGCCCCGTCCGGACTTCGGCGGCGAGCTTGCGCGGATGGCCCGCACCCCGCCGGAGGTGGTGCGGGCGGACCTGCTGGCCGCCTACCCGGGCGGCGGGTGCCCGCTGCCGCCGGTACTGGCGGCGCCGATCGACGACCCGGCGGCGCTGGCCGCGCTGACCGCGCGGATCGCGGAGGCGCTGGAGGGGTACTGGACGCGCTGCCTGGCGCCGGCGTGGTGGCCGCGGGCGCGGTCGGTGCTGGAGGCGGACCTCGCCCACCGGGGCCGGCTGCTGTCCGAGCGCGGCGCGGAGGGACTGTTCGCGGACCTGGACGGCCGGATCTCCTGGCGGGACGGGGTGCTGCGGCTGACCGACAGCACCCCGGTGGTCCAGGCGCTGGGCGACTCGGTGGTGGACGTGGCCGGGCGGGGGCTGGTGCTGATCCCGACGCTGGGCGGGCTCGGCGCGCAGACCGACATCGTCCAGGACGGCCCGCCGCTGATCACCTACCCGGCGCGCGGCAGGGCCACCATGGCGGAGGGCCTGCCGGGCCCCGCCGCACCGGCCGCCTCGCCCGCCGCGTCCGCCGCCTCACCCGGATCCGCTGTTCCCGCCGTTCGCGCCGCAACGGCCGCCCCGGCCGGGCTGGTGGGGCTGATCGGCCCGGCGCGGGCGCGGCTGCTGATGCTGCTGGCGGTCCCGGCCAGCACCACGGAACTCGCCCACCGGCTGGGGGTGACGCCGGGCGCGGTCAGCCGGCACCTCGGCGCGCTGGCCGCCGCCGGCCTGCTGGAGCGCACCCGGCACGGCCGCCGGGTGCTCTACCGGCGCAGCGGCCTCGGTGACGCACTGACGGCCGGCCGCCACTGAACCCGACCACGGCGGGCAGGCAGGCAGGCAGGCGGATGGAATCGATGGATGGGCCGGGCGCTCCGCGGTTCAGTCCAGCAGGGGCAGCGCGGGCAGGGTCAGGAACTCCACGAACTCCTCGTCCAGGGCGACCTGTTCGAAGAGCCGCGCGGCCTCCTCCCAGCGCCCGGCGGCGTAGGAGCGGTCGCCGAGTCCGGCCCGCAGCGCGGCCAGTTCCTCGGCGATCAGACGGCGCACCAGCCCGGCGGTGGCCACCTCGCCGGTGTCGGCGAGGACGACGTCGTTGTGGATCCACTGCCAGACCTGCGAGCGGGAGATCTCGGCGGTGGCGACGTCCTCCATCATGTGGAAGACGGCGACCGCGCCGAGCCCGCGCAGCCACGCCTCGATGTAGCGGACGCCGACCTGGACGGCGTTGTGCAGCCCGGTGCGGGTGCAGCTGCCGCCGGCGCCGGCGATGTCGAGCAGTTGCGCGGCGGTGACCGGTTCGGCCG
>NZ_JBHVER010000394.1:0-2941 GCF_042802195.1 Kitasatospora sp. NPDC057500
CTTCCGGGGCGGTGCGGTTCCCGCGGCCGGGCCGCGGCGAGCGCTGCCGGCCGGGTCAGCCGCGGCGGGCGCGACGGGCCAGCGCGACGGCGGCGGCGCCGATCGCGATCAGCGCGGCGGCGATGCCCGCCGGGACGACGGGGTCGGAGGAGCCGGTGTCGGCCAGCTCGCCGGCGGCCTCCTTGGCCGGGGAGGGCTTGGCGACGGCCTTGACCACCGACGGGCTCGCGGTCGGCGTGGGGGCCTTGCTCGGCGTCGCGGTCGACGTCGGCACCGCGGCGGCGGTGCTCGGCGCGGCGGTCGGCTTCGCGGTCGCGGTCGGCTTCGCGGTCGCGGTCGGCGTCGGCGTCGGCGTGGCGGTCGGCACCGGCGCGTCAGGGTTCACGCAGTCGGGCGCGCCGTCGACCGGGGTCGTGGCGATCCGCTCGGTGGTCCAGAAGAGCACCGGACCGGCCCCCGGGTAGTAGCCGAAGTTGAGCGACGGGTCCGAGGGGTCGAGCTTGAAGTTCTTCCCGAGGGTGATCCGGGCGTTGATCACCTTGTTGTCGACCGGGCCGGTGGCCCACTTCGCCACGTCGACGGAGCCGCCGACCATGCCGACCGCGCCCAGGTCGACCCGGTGCCAGCTGCCGTCCTTCGGGTCCTGGACGTCCACCTCGGCGTCACAGGCCGGCGGGCCGTCCATCGAACCGACGCCCTGGCCCGCCCAGAGGAAGAACGAGGCCTCGGTGATGTGCCAGTCGAAGCCGTTGGCGGTCTTGATCGAGACCTTGAACGGGTGCGGCCTGCCGTCCGCCGGGATCGACTTGGGCAGCCCCTCGATGGTCGTGGTGAGGCCGTTCACCTTGACCACCCGGCCGGTACCGGCCGTCCAGTCCCTGACCTGGCCGTCCTGCCTCAGCCCGGGCCCGAGGTAGGCCTCGAACCCGATGTCCACCGCCGGGCCCTCGTGCTTCGACTGCACCACCTTGAAGCGCAGCTTGAAGGTGCGCTCCGCGTGCGGCTGCAGCTCCACCGCGGCACCGGTGACATCGGCCGCGGTGCCCTCGTAGCCGCCGGTGCCCCCGCCCAGGTCCTGGGCCGTCATCCTCACCGGCTGCCACGCGCCGGAGGCGCCGTCGGCGTACTCCACCAGGAGCTGGTCCGGGCCGAGCGACTGGGAGCCGACCACGATCAGCAGGTGCTGGTCGACGGAGGGCTTGTCGGTGTCGTTCCTGACCGTCACCGAACCCTCGGACCAGCCGCCGCCGGGCTCGACGGAGGCGAGCCCGTCCAGCCTGACGCTGTGGGTCCGGTCGCCGCCGGCCGCGTGGGCGGCAGGGGCGGTCAGCGCGACCAGCGACGCGACCAGCGCCGCAGCCATGAGCGCATGGCGAATTCTCACATGTACCTCAATGGTCCGAAATAGACGCAATTCCCGGTGAGCGCACAAGGCCCCCCCGTCACGCGGGCCGCAGAATATCCGATCACCGCGTTGGAATGTCAACCAACTATTTTTTTGCGCGGACATTCCCTACAAGTCGACAAAAACGGCCTTGATCGCGGCGGCCGTCCGGCGGATCGTGGAGACGCACCGTCCGACCGCGCCCACCCCGACTGGAGCCACCCATGACCACCCTCCGCGTGAAGGCCTTCGACCACCTCGTCCTCAACGTCGGCGACGTCGAGCGCTCGCTGGAGTTCTACACCGGCCTGCTCGGGCTGGAGCCGGTCCGCGTCGACGAATGGCGGGCCGGCAAGGCCCCCTTCCCGTCCGTCCGGATCACCCCCGAGACCATCATCGACCTGACGTCCCGCCCGCGCGGCGGGTCCAACGTCGACCACATCTGCCTCACCGTCGACCCGCTCGACTGGCAGGAGGTCATCGACTCCGGCGCCTTCACCGTCCTGGAGGGCCCCGTCACCCGCTACGGCGCCCGCGGCGACGCCACCTCCGTCTACGTCCAGGACCCGGACGGCAACACCGTCGAACTCCGCTGGTACCCCGAGGACGCCGCCTGACCGACCGCGCCCCCTCCGGGCGGCCCCGCCGACAGACGGCGAGGGCACGCCCGGGCCGTCCAATCGAACAGAAGATCAACCAAGGCAGCACTACGAAGGTACGAAGAGTCGCGTCGGTCAGTGCTGGATCGAGGAGAAGACCTCGATCTCGCACTTTGCCGCGCCACTGCGTTTGATCCTCGCGTCGCTGGTGATCAGTGGGACGCCCAGGGCTTCTGCCAGAGCGACGTACTGGGAGTCGTAGGCGCTGAGGTTGGCGTTCAGCTTCTTCACACGGTCCCAGAAGGGAAAGGTCTCGCGCTTGGCGATGGGAAGTACGCGGTACGCGGCGACCGCCCTCTCCATCTCCTTCTCCATCAACTTGCCGCCACGATGCATGCCGAGGAGGGCCGACTGGATCTCGTAGTCCAGGAGGGTGGGCGCGTACACGTCCCCCGCCTCGGTCACCCGACCGCGGACGAGCTTTCCGTCGGAACCCTGAGCCGTGAGAGCCAGGACGAGCGCGGAGCAGTCAATGACGATCAACGTCCGGATCGCCCCTCATCGATGGCGGCGAGGACATCGGCCGCACTGACGTCGGCGGTGGTCTCCCGGTCGAGCCGCGCCATCATCTCCGCCATCGTGGGCCTGGACGCCTCCCTGGCGATCAAGTCCTGCATGAACGCCTGCAGTGACTTGCCTGCCTGAGCCGCGCGGACCTTCAGGGTCTGGATCTGGTCGTCCGGGACGTCCCGGATCGTGAGGGCAGTCATGTCTGCATTCTAGCTCCACTATCTGCAAAATGCAGATAGTGGAGCTCATTCGCAGCCGGCACGACGGAGCGGCCCCCCCCGGGGGCCACGGGGCGGCGCGCCCGGCCCCCCACCGCCCTCGGCCCCGGGGCGGGAGGCCCTGGTGGCCGGGGGCGTGTACGCCAAGGGCAAGGGCTGCATTCCCGCCC
>NZ_JBHVER010000395.1:0-2853 GCF_042802195.1 Kitasatospora sp. NPDC057500
CACCCCTCGGGTGCGCGGCGGGCCCGTGCGCGCGGTGCGCGGCCGTCAGTGGTGGCCGTGGCCGCTGGTGACCTCCTGGTGCTCCTCGGCGGTCGGCTTGGCGATCTGGGCGCCCTCGCCGTAGAAGCCGCGGGAGAGCTTGGCCCGGGCGCGCTTCCAGACCGACACCTTGCGGGCGACCCCGTTCTCGTCGACCTCGGGCGGCAGCACGACCGGCTGCGGCTGGTCGTGCGAGGTGAGCGTGTAGAGCCGGTCCTGCGGCAGCGGCGCGTGCACCTCGACGAACTCGCCGTGCTGGAGCCGCTTGATGACGCCGGTCTCGCGCCCGTGCAGCACCTTCTCCCGGTCCCGGCGCTGGAGGCCCAGGCACCAGCGCTTGGTGATCACGAAGGCGATCACCGGGCCGACGAAGAAGCCGATCCGGGCCGCGATGGTGATCGCGTTGATCGACAGGTGGAAGTGGGTGGCGAGCAGGTCGTTGCCGCCGGCGGCGAGCAGGATCAGGTAGAGGGTGATCCAGGCGGCGCCGAAGGCGGTGCGCACCGGCGCGTTGCGCGGCCGCTCGGCGATGTGGTGCTCGCGCTTGTCCCCGGTGATCCAGCCCTCCAGGAACGGGTAGGCCCAGATCGCCACCAGGACCAGCGGGAAGATCATCAGCGGCACGAAGACGCCCATCACGAGCGTGTGGCCCCACAGGCCGATCTCCCAGCCCGGCATGATCCGGATCAGGCCCTCGGAGAAGCCCATGTACCAGTCCGGCTGGGCGTCGGTGGACACCTGGTCGGGCCGGTAGGGGCCGTACGCCCAGATCGGGTTGACGGTGGCGATCGCGGCCATCGCCGAGACCACGCCGAAGACCAGGAAGAAGAAGCCGCCGGCCTTGGCCATGTAGACCGGCATCAGCGGCATGCCGACCACGTTGTCGTTGGTCCGGCCGGGCCCGGCGAACTGGGTGTGCTTGTGGTAGAAGACCAGGATCAGGTGGGCGACCAGCAGGCCCAGCATGATGCCCGGGATCAGCAGGACGTGCACGGTGAAGAGCCGCGGCACGATGATCGTGCCCGGGAACTGGCCTCCGAACATGAACATCTCGAAGTACGTTCCGACGATCGGCACGGCGAGCACCGCGCCCTCCATGAACCGGATGCCGGTGCCGGAGAGCAGGTCGTCGGGCAGCGAGTAGCCCATGAATCCGTCGAACATGCCGAGGATCAGCAGGCCCGCGCCGAACAGCCAGTTGATCTCGCGGGGCTTGCGGAACGCGCCGGTGAAGAAGACCCGGAACATGTGGGTGAACATGCCGGCCACGAAGACGATCGCGGACCAGTGGTGGATCTGGCGGATCAGCAGGCCGCCGCGGATCTCGAAGCTGATGTTCAGCGTGGAGGCGTAGGCCTCCGACATCCGGATGCCCTTGAGCGGGATGTAGCTGCCCTCGTAGGTCACCTCGCCCATCGACGGGACGAAGAAGAAGGTCAGCCAGACGCCGGTCAGGATGATGATCAGAAAGGTGTAGAGGCAGATCTCGCCCAGCATGAAGGACCAGTGGTCCGGGAAGATCTTGCGCAGGTTGGACTTGGACAGGGCGTAGATGCCGAGGCGTCCGTCGGTCCAGTCGGCGAGGGCCTCGGCCTTGTTGGCGGGCGCCGCGCGGGTGCTGGTGGCCGGTCCCGGGCTCGGCTGCTGCTCGGCTCTCACGACGGGCTCCCCGGCGTCCGCCGCGGCACGTCCTGGGCGCCCGGCCGCGAGACGGCCGGCCGATGGAGTGATGTGATCATCGGACCTCTCGATACGGGGGTGCCGGGCAGGCCGGCGCGCGGATCCGGCGACCCGCCGCCCCGTTGCTCAAAGTGATGGAGCGCTTACTCTGTCATGCTGTCGGGAGCGCGCCGACTGTGCACGTCCATCGGCCCGTCCGGCCGCTCGTGTCGGCCCGTCCGGGGGTCCGCAGCCCCGGTCCGGGGCCCGGCCGCGGCGCCGATGCTGCGCTCGGGTGCTGTTGGCGGCGCGGCGAAGCGTTTCGGCGCGCGCCGCGGCGGGGGAGGGTGCGGGAGCGGGCCTACGCTGCGCCAATGGTGGAACACCGGGAACTCTTCGAGGACGTGACAGCCGACCTGGCCAGGGCCGGCTTCGACACCGGACGCGGGCCCACCGGCCTGCGGATCGACCGGGGCCCGCAGGGGGTGGTGATCGGCTGGCCGCCCACCGACGGCCCGGCCGGCGACCCGCCCGCCGAGGGCATCAGGGCGGCGGTCACCGGCACCGTCGCGGTGGTGCTGCGCGACGCGGGCTACTGGGTGGCGGAGGTGGGGGCCGACGAACTGGTCGTCACCGGCGGTCCCGTCCGGGCCGTCACCGCGCCGGACGGGCCGGAGGGGGCGGAGTCGGCCGCCGTCCCCGAACAGTGGTGGGGCTGAGCCCGCCGGCCGGCCGCCGGATTGCCGCTGCTCCCGGCCACGTGCAACCATGAGGTTGCAGCCTGCCGGTTGCAACCGCCGGCGACGGACGAGGAGCAGCCCCATGGACGACAGCGCGACGGCCGGCCGCAGCGCCGGCGGCGAGACGGTCGACGGTGTGCTCGGCGCCCTCGCCGATCCGACCCGCCGCCGGCTGCTCGACCTGCTCGCCGCCCAGGGGGAGGCCACCGCGACCACCCTCGCCGGGCGGCTCCCGGTCTCCCGGCAGGCCGTCGTCAAGCACCTCGCGGTACTGGACGCCGCCGGGCTGGTCGCCGGGCACCGGGCCGGGCGCGAGGTGCGCTACGCCGTCCGCCCGGCCGCCCTGGCCGACACGGCCCGCTGGATGGCCGGCCTCGCGGCCGACTGGGACCGGCGCCCGGCCCGGGTCTAGCGC
>NZ_JBHVER010000396.1:0-2794 GCF_042802195.1 Kitasatospora sp. NPDC057500
GGGCGGCGCGGGCCCGGCGGCACGCGCCTCCCGCCCGCCCGAAGGGATGACTCTGCGGGGCAGGCACGTTTCTGCCTCCCGACCGGCCGCTAACGTCCGACGGGTGAACCGCGACGCCACCCGGCCCGCCGTGCCGGCCCACCCTCAGCAGCGCAGCCCGGACCCCGGAGTGCCGACCGTCCGGCGCCCGATCGTCGAGGAAATCCGGCTGATCTCCTTCAAGTCCTACCGGCGCGCGACCCTTCCGCTCGCGCCCCTCACCGTGCTGCACGGGCCCGCCGGCGTCGGCAAGTCCAACGCGCTCGACGCCCTCGCCGTCCTCTCCCGGCTCGCCCTCGGCGAGGAGATCGCCGCCTCCCTCGACGGACGGTCCGACACCACGGGACCGCTCGCCACCCGCGTCCGCGGCGGCCTCGCCGGCTGCGTGCCGCACGGCCGCAACGCCCTCATCCTCGGCTGCACCGTCCGCTCCCCGGACGGACAGATCGGCCTCGAACTCGTCGTCCGCACCGACGGGCCGGTCCGCATCGCCAGGGAACAGCTCACCCTCGACGGACAGACCCTCGTCGAGACCGGCGAGCAGGACGTGCGCAAGTGCCGCGTCAACGTCACCTGGCACAACGACACCCGGCAGGGCGACATCCGCGCCCCGTTCCCCAGCGGCACGCTGGTCACCGCGCAGATCCCGCTGCGGGTCGCCGGCTCCTCGCCCGGCGAGCGCAAGGTCCTCGCCGCCGCCGAACAACTGCTCACCGCGCTGCGCGAGGTCTTCCCCGTCCACCCGGTGCCCACCATGATGCGCGGCTGGGCCCGCCCCGACCCGCAGGCCCGGCTGCGCAGCACCGCCGCCAACATCTCCGCCGTCATCGCCCGGCTCAGCAACGAGTGCCCCCGCCGCTACGGGCAACTGCTGCGCGTCGTCCAGTCCGCCGCCCCGCACCCGCTGCTCGGCCTCGACCTCGCCCACCGCGGCACCGGCAGCGGCGAGCGGGTGCTCGCCGTCTTCGACGAGGGCCTGCTCGGGCGCACCGGCGCCGACCAGGCCTCCGACGGGATGCTGCGGCACCTGGCGTTCGCCGCCGTGCTGCTCACCGGCGCGGGGGTGCTGGACCTGGACGTGGCCACCGAGGTGCCGTGGGCGCAGCGCCAGCTCACCGTGCTGGCCGACGACCTCGGGGCCGGGCTCGGCACCGACCAGACCGCCTCGCTGCTGCGCCTCGCCCGGGACATGGCCGGGCGCAACCAGTTGCGGGTGCTCGCCACGCTCCAGGAGCCGGCCGCGGCGCGGGACGCGCTGGGCGGGGCGGGCGAACTGCCGCCCGGGGCGGCGGTGGTGGAGTGCCGGCGCGATCCCGGTTCGGGGCTGACGGTGCTGCGGCCGGAGACGGCGCGGGTGCCGGTGCAGGTGGTGCGGGACGGTGCGCCGGTCTCGTCGCAGCCGTCCCCGGTCCGGCCGATGGCCGGTGATGCGGTAGACCTGGACGGGTGAACGAACGAGAGACCGAGATCCCCGGGCCGACGCTGGAAGGGCTGCGGCAGCGGCTGACGGAGTTCGCCGCGGCGCGCCGCTGGGAGCCCTTCCACACGCCCAAGAACCTCGCCGCGGCGCTGACCGTGGAGGCCGGTGAGCTGCTGGAGGTCTTCCAGTGGCTCACGCCGGAGCAGGCGTCCGCGGTGATGGCCGACCCGGACCGCGCCCACCGGGTGCGGGACGAGGTGGCCGACGTGCTCGCCTACCTGCTCCAGTTCTGCACGGCGGTCGGGGTCGACCCGTTGACGGCCCTGGCCGCCAAGATCGAGCGGAACGAGCTGCGCTTCCCGGTCCCCGGCGCCCCCGCCGAGGACGGCAACGTCAACCCGGAGGGCGGCTCCTAGGCCGTGTGGGGGAGGGGATTTGTCCACAGCCCCCAGGTTTTCCACAGCTTTCCGATGCTCGCGTGCAGGCCCTTCCGTCCCGGCGCACTCTCTCACCGTGACCGCGTGGCAGGGCGCCACGCGAGTGACGGAAGGAGGGCGCGGCATGGAGGCGCTGCGACTGATCAAGACCGCCCGGCACGCCCTGGCGGAGACCAGGAACATCCCGGACGTGCTGGCCGAGGCCCGGCAGGCCGCGTTGCTCGCCGAGGCGGTGGGCGCCCGGCTGGTGAGGGATGAGGATGGCGAACTCGCTGGCCTCGGCCAGCAGTTGGCGGAGGCGGCGCTGCACGCGGCGTGCTGCCTCGACCATGCGACGGGGGATGTGGCGGGGGCGTCGGTCTTCGGGCCCGGCAGCCGGGCCCGAAGGCTCAGCGACCTCGGCGAGCTCGGGCCGATGCTGGACGAACTCGGCGGACTACTGCGGGACATCGGGGAGACGCTGGTCGTGCTGGCCTGCGGGGCCGACACCGAGAGCCTCTACTGGGCGTGCATCGACGCCGTCGACGCCGGCGCGGAGTGCACCCAGCTGGTCGGCCAACTGCGCGGCGCCGTCCGGCGGATCGCGGGCGAGCGGCCGGAGGAGGCGGAGGAGGAACGCCTCCTGGTGCTCCAACTCGACCCACCGGCGGAGGAGGTGGTCGGCGCACCGGTGGCCTGAGGGCGGCGAGAGGCTCCTGGACGGCCGGCGCCGGCCGTCCAGCAGCCTCCCTCCGCAGCGGTGGTAGCCGGACGCGGCCCCCCACCACCGCACTCAACCAGGGGCACCGCCCGCCACCCGACGCAGTCGTGGCGCGCGGGCGCAGTGGGACAACTGGATACCGGGGCACGGGAGCGGGTGAGAGCGGGAAGGGCGGTGGGAGGGAGGGGGAGGGGGGAG
>NZ_JBHVER010000397.1:0-2791 GCF_042802195.1 Kitasatospora sp. NPDC057500
CGGGGGTCCAGCGGACCGTCGCGCCTGCGGTGTGCAGGGCGCCGACGGCGGCCAGCAGGGCGTGCGAGGCCCCCGGGCCGCCGTCGGCGCCGTCGGCCGGGCGGTCCGGCTGGGCGCCGACCAGCAGCAGCGGCCGGCCGGGGGCCGCGCCGAAGGCGGCGAGGCCGCGGTGGAGCAGCGCGGTCAGCGCGGAGTCCGGGCCCAGCTCCAGGAACCGGGTGACGCCCTCGGCCCGCAGCCGGCGCCCGGCGTCGAGCAGCCGGGTGGGCCGCCGGGCGTGGCCGGCCCAGTACGCGTCCTCGCGCAGCCGCTCCAGGGTGAGGACCTCGCCGGTCAGGCCGGAGACGAGGGGGACGGACGGCTCCTGGAAGTCCAGCCCGGCGACGACGCGGGACAGCCGGGCGGCGGCCTCGGCGGACGGGCCGCCGACGAGCGGCAGGGTGCGCGCGGACGGCGGTGTCCCGGTGGCCCGGCCGCGGGCGTGCCAGCGCTCGGCGAGCGCCTCCAGCAGCTCCGGCGGGCCGCTCACGACGGTGCCGCCGGGCTCGTCCAGCGCGGTGACCGCCGGCGGGCCGTCCTGGCCGTCCGGGTCGGCGAGGCCGGGGTCCTCCGCCAGCTCGGCCGCGGTGGCCTGCACCCAGAGCCCGGCGGCGTCGGCGGCCGTGGCCTCGGGCACGGGCAGGGCGACGGCCAGCGCGCAGGCGTCCGGCAGGGAGAGGGCGCCGGCCGCGTGGGCGGCGGCGACCTCGCCGACGCCGAGCCCGGTCAGGTACTCCGGCTCGATGCCGAACTCCGCCACCGTGCGGTGCAGGGCGAGCGCCAGCGCGAAGTGGCCCGCCCGGGCCAGCCGGGGCGAGGCGAACCTGCGGGCCGGGTCGGCGAGTTGCTCGCGCAGCGGCCGGGGGTCGACGCTCTCGCCGGCCTCGGCCAGCGCACGGTCGAGCTCGGCGCAGACCTCCGTCAGGGCCGCCTCGCAGGGGGCGAAGGCGGCGGCCAACTCCTCGCTCGTGCCCGGGTGTTCGAGGCCGGAGTCGGCGAAGACCAGGGCCGTGCGGCCGCTCGGGGCGGCGGCCGCGCGCAGCACCGAGACGCCCGCCGGCAGCGGCCCGTCGGCGGTGTCGGCGGCGATCGCGTCCAGCCCGGCGAGCAGGCCCGCGCGGTCCGGGGCGAGCACCACGGCGCGGTGCCGGAAGTCCGAGCGGGTGGTGGCGAGGGCGACCGCGGTGTCCAGCGGGTCCGTCCCGGCGCAGGCGGCGCGCACCCGGGCCGCCTGCTCGCGCAGCGTGGCCGCGGTCCGGGCCGACACGGTCCAGGCGATCGGGCGGGCGGCGGGAGCGCTCCCCTCGCGCTCGGCCGGCTCGTCGAGCGGCGGTTCCTCCAGGACGATGTGGGTGTTGGTGCCGCTGAGGGTCAGGCAGGTGACGCCCGCCCGGCGCACCCGCTCGCCGCGCGGCCAGGGCCGCTCCTCGGTCGCCAGCCGCACCGTGCCGGCCGACCAGTCGGCGTGCGGGGTGGGCTGCTCGACGTGGATGGTGCGGGGCAGCCGCTGGTGGCGCAGCGCCATGATGATCTTCACGATGCCGGCCACCCCGCCGACGCTCTGGGTGTGGCCGATGTTGGACTTCACCGAGCCCAGCAGCACCGGGTTCTCGGGGGAGTGCGCCCGGCCGTACGTCGCGATGACCGACCGGGCCTCCACGCCGTCGCCCAGCACCGCGCCGACGCCGTGGCCCTCCACCACGTCGACGCTGTCCGCGCCGACCCGGCCGTCGGCCAGCGCCTGCCGGATGACCTGCTCCTGGGCCTGCCCGCGCGGCGCGAACATGCCGTTGGTGGAGCCGTCCTGGTTGATCGCGCTGCCGCGGATCACCGCCAGCACCGGGTGGCCGTTGCGGCGGGCGTCCGACAGGCGCTCCAGCAGCAGCATGCCGGCGCCCTCGGAGAGGCTGACGCCGTCGGCGGAGGAGGAGAAGGAGTGCGAGCGGCCGCTGGGTCCGGTGGTGCCCTTGCGGTGGAACTCCAGCAGCGTGCCGGGCAGCGACATCACGTGCGCCCCGCCGGCCAGCGCGAGGTTGGCCTCGCCGTTGCGCAGCGCCTTGACGGCCAGGTGGATCGCCACCAGGGAGGAGGTGCACTGGGTGTCCACCGCCAGCGCGCCGCCGACCAGGCCCATCAGGTAGGAGACCCGGCCGGCCGCGGCGCCGCTCGAACTGCCGAAGCCGATGTAGTCCTTCAGCTCCTCGGGCGGCGGGCCGCCCAGCAGCAGCGGGTAGCCGGCGAACTGCAGGCCGGCGTAGACGGCGGTGCGGCTCTCCTTGGCGGACAGCGGGTCGATGCCGGCCCGCTCGAACGCCTCCCAGCAGGTCAGCAGCAGCAGCCGCTGCTGGGGGTCCAGGGCCGCGGCCTCGGCGGCGTCCATCCCGAAGAACTCCGGGTCGAACCGGTCGGCGTCGCCCAGGAACCCGCCGCGCAGGTGCGGCATCGCCCCGGCGAGCTGCCAGCCCCGGTCGGTCGGCAGCGGGGTGACGACGTCGGCGCCCGACTCCAGCAGTTCCCAGAGGTCCTCCGGGGAGCGCACTCCGCCGGGGAACCGGCAGCCGAGACCGACGATCGCGATCGGCTCGTGGTTCCTGGCCTCCTCCGCCGCCAGCCGGCCGCGCAGCTGTTGCAGCTCGGCGGTGGCCCTTCGGAGGTACTTCTGCAGCTTCTCTTCGTCCGCCATCTCGCGTCCGGCTCCTCTGGGGAAGTGACGGTGCCGGGCCGCCGGCCGTGCGTCACCCGGTGGGTGGGC
>NZ_JBHVER010000398.1:0-2773 GCF_042802195.1 Kitasatospora sp. NPDC057500
CCCCGCGGCCTCCACCCGCCCCCCCCGGCCCCCCCCCCACACCACCCTGAATGGCTGCGGGTGTTACAACGCGGGGCCCGGGGCCCGCGCCGCACCCCCACCGCCCCGAGACCGGGCGGTTGCGCGTGGGGGCGCGGAAGCCTCATGAGGGGCGCTCGGCACCGGTGGTGCATCAACGTCCCGGAGCCCCGCGAGGTTCCCCGTGGCGTGTGAATGTCAAGGCGGAAGGGGAGGCACCGCTAAAGGAAACAGGATGTTAACCAGATCGGCACATCTTGCGTACCGGACGAGCTTTTGCCGACCCCATACCCGTGTTTTACTTCGTCTTGACGCGTCATCAGGTCATCGGGGGGACACCGAGGGTCACCGGCGCGGCCCCGCAGTGGTGCCACGCGCCCACCGCCGCCGCACCCACCCGTCCAGCGGTCCAGCGACACCTGGTTCCGACGTGCCTGCCCGTCCACCGCCCCTCCCGGCCGGAGCCGCGAGGGTCACCGAAGGAGGCATCCACCCTCATGGAACCGCTCATCGACCGAGCCCGGGCGTTCCCGCAGCGCGCGGGCGACACCGGCCGGGAACTCACCGGACTCGCCGCCGGACAGGCCCCGCAGGCCCTGTTCATCACCTGCTCCGACTCCCGGGTGGTGCCCACGCTGATCACCGGCGCCGACCCCGGCGACCTCTTCGAACTGCGCACCGCCGGCAACATCGTGCCCGCCTACCGCGCCGACGGCGCCTCGGGCGAGACCGCCACCATCGAGTACGCCGTCGAGGTGCTCGGCGTCCGCGACCTGGTGGTCTGCGGGCACTCGCACTGCGGCGCCGTCGGCGCCGTCGTCCGCGGCGAGGACCTCAGCGTGGTCCCCGCCGTCCGCGACTGGCTGCGCCACGCGGACCGGGCAGCGCTCCGCGCGGACGAGACCGACGTCTTCGACCCGACGGTGGCCGGCCCCGTGCAGCGCCACGTACTCACCCAGCTCGACCGGCTGCGCGGCTACCCGGCCGTCGCCCGCCGGCTGAGCGAGGGCCGGATCCGGCTGCACGGCTGGTTCTACGAGATCCACACCGGGCTGGTCCTCTCCCACCGGGCCGACACCGGCCTCTTCCTCCCGCTGTGACCCCGGGGCACCGTCCTCGGCCGAACCGCCCCACGGGCGTTCACCGCACCACCGCACTCGGCACCACCGCATTCCGCACCGTCGTCCACCGCACCGACCACACTCTCCCGAGGACCCGATGACTCGTCGTCCCGCCCTTCGGCTGAGCACTCTGCGCTCCGACCTTCCCGCCTCCCTCGTCGTCTTCCTGGTCGCCCTCCCGCTCTGCGTGGGCGTCGCCGTCGCCTCCGGCGTCCCGGCCGAACTCGGCCTGGTCACCGGAATCGTCGGCGGCCTGGTGACCGGCCTGATGCCCGGCAGCAGCCTCCAGGTGTCCGGCCCCGCCGCCGGCCTGACCGTGCTGGTCTTCGCCGCCGTCCAGGAACACGGCCTCGCCACGCTCGGCGTCATCACCGCCGTCGCCGGCCTGATCCAACTCGCCATGGGCGCCGCCCGCCTCGGCCGGCTGTTCCGGGCGATCTCCGTCTCGGTCGTCCAGGGCATGCTCGCCGGGATCGGCCTGGTGCTGATCGCCGGTCAGCTCTACTCGCTCGCCGACGCCAAGGGACCGTCCGACGGTCCCGCCAAGATCGCCGGAATCCCGGGCCTGATCGGCGACGTCGCCGGGAACCCGGACGCGCTCGCCGCCGCCGCCATCGGCGCCGGGACGATCGCCGTCCTGCTGCTCTGGCCGAGGCTGCCCGCCCGGGTCAGGGTGGTCCCCGCGCCGCTCGCCGCCGTCGCCGCCGCGACGGCCGTCACCGCCCTGTTCGACCTGCCCGTCGCCAGGGTCGAGGTGGCCGGACTCGCCGGGGTCATCGACCTGCCCGGCGCCTCCGACCTCGCCGCACTCGGCAGCGTCGGCGTCCTCGGCACGGCCGTCGCCTTCGCGCTGATCGCCTCGGCCGAGAGCCTGTTCAGCGCCGCCGCCGTCGACCGCCTGCACGACGGCCCGCGCACCGACTACGACCGGGAACTGCTCGCCCAGGGCGTCGGCAACACTGTCTGCGGCGTGCTCGGCGCCCTGCCGATGACGGCCGTCATCGTCCGCAGCGCCGCCAACGTCCAGGCCGGTGCGCGTACCAAGGCCTCCCGGGTCCTGCACGGCCTGTGGCTGCTGCTCTTCGCGGCGCTGCTCCCCTCGGCCCTCTCGGCCATCCCGCTCGCCGCCCTGGCCGGCGTGCTGGTCCACGCCGGGGCCAAGCTGGTCCCGCTCCGCACCCTGCGCCCGCTCTGGCGGGCGGACCGCGGCGAGGCGTCGATCCTGGCCGTCACGGCGATCGCCATCGTGGTGACCAACCTCCTCGAAGGGGTGCTGCTCGGCCTGCTGCTCGCGGTGCTCAAGAGCGCCTGGGACACCTCCCACCTCCAGGTCGCGGTCACCGAACTCCCCGACGGCGCCGTCCGGGTGACGCTCCACGGCAACGCCACCTTCCTGCGGCTGCCGCGTCTGCTGGAGACCCTGGAATCCCTGGAGGGCCTGCCCGCCGACCGCCCAGTGAGCCTCGAACTCACCGGGGTGCGCCACCTCGACCACGCCTGCCGCAGCGCGCTCGAAGTGTGGCAGGAACGTCACAACCGCAGCGGCTCCGCCGAACTCCTCGGCCTGCCCGCAGCCGCCGCCTGACCCCGCCGGGGCGGGGGCGGGCCCCCCCCCCCCCCGCGCCCCCCCCCCC
>NZ_JBHVER010000399.1:0-2715 GCF_042802195.1 Kitasatospora sp. NPDC057500
CCGCCGCCCCGGCGCCCGCACCGGCCCCGGCCGCCCCGCCGGCGCCCGTCCCCGGGCCGCCGCCGCAGGGCGCCCCGGTGCCGCCCGGCGTGCCCGCCGTCGGCCCGGGCTACTTCGCCGCGCTCAGCTACCGCGGCCCGGACGGCTCGGAGCAGAAGCTGCTGCACCGCAGCGAGCCCGGCACCCCGCACCCGGAGTGGAAGATCCTCCAGGACCTGCGGCGGCTCAACGTGCCGCCGGAGCAGGTGCTGGAGCTCTACACCGAGCTGGAGTCCTGCGACCTGCCCGGCGGGTACTGCAACCGGATGATCGCCGCTTCCTGGCCGAACGTCCGGCTCACCCACACCGCCGACTACGGCCGCGACCACCACTCCCGGCAGGCCGGCATGGCCCAGCTGCTCGACCACCTGGACGAGCTGCACCAGCTGGCCTCCGGTCCGCAGCGGGTCCGGCCGCTGCGGGTGCCGCTGCCCGCGCCGGGCACCGTCCCGCCGCTGCCGCCGCTCGCGCCGCAGCAGCTCGCCCAGGAGCTCGGCCAGGCCTACGGGCCGAACGTGTTCCGCTTCGAGCAGCGTGCGGTGGCCCGCCAGGGCGTGCCCGAGCCGGTGGCGCAGACGCTGATGTGGTCGGGTCTGCCGCGCGAGTTCGGACCGTTCTTCTGGGCGCAGGCCCAGGAGGGCCGGCCGATCCCGACGCTCGCCGAGCTGGCCGCCGAGCGCGGCCTGCCGGGCGGCCCGGACTTCGGCGGCTACCTGGTGCTCGGCAACGACTACGGCCGCCAGCTCTGCGTGCAGTACGGCACCGCGCACGTGGTCGCGGTGGACCTGGAAGGAACCGGCGAGCCCCCCCGGTTCGTCAACACGGGTGTACCGGAGTTCGTCCGCTCCCTGGCCCTGCTGGGCCGGATGTGGCGGCTGCGGTACGGGCTGACCCCGGACCAGGCCGGTCGCTGGACGACCGACTTCCAGGCCCAGCTGGCCGCGATCGACCCGGCTGCGCTGCAGTCGGCGGACACCTGGTGGGCCGTGCTGCTGGAGCAGTTCTGGGACGGTCTGCTCTGAGCAGACCGTGCCGGATCCGCGCAGGTGGCAGGGGGTCGTTCCGGTGCCCGGAACGGCCCCTTCGGCGTACCGGCGCGGCGGTGCCTCGTTGGGGTTTCGTCCACATCCGCGCAAAATAGGTCAAGAGGATGGTCGCAAGCGTCCATCCTCGACATGTTTCGATCCGCCCGATGCCCCAATCCCGACCGGGTTCCCCGACCTGGTTCCCGAGCAGACCGATCCGTCCGATCATGGGCTCCGCAGCCCGCGACACGAGGGGAAGAGCCCACCATGAGCGACGCCGTCCCCCAGTACGGCTTCACCGTTGCCCGGCGCGGTTACGCGCCGGAGCAGGTCGACCGAGCCCTGACCGCGCTCACCGCGCAGCGCGACGAGGGGTGGGAACGGCTGAGCGTGCTCGGTGCCGGACTCCGGGAGATGGAGCGCCGGCTGGCCGAGATCAAGCAGGCCGCCGCCGACGCCCCCGAGCCCGACTACCAGGTGCTCAGCGACGAGGCCGCCGGCCTGGCCAGGATGGCGGAGACCGAGGCCCGTGCCGTCCGGGACAAGGCCGAGCGGTTCGCCGAGGACCTCCGCGACGAGGTGTACGAGGCCGGCCAGGCGCTCGACCGCGCCGCCAAGGAGTACGCGACCACCACCCGTACCGAGGCCGACGCCGCCGCCCGCCGAACCGACGAGCGGACCCGGGCCGAGGCCGAGGCGATCCGGGCCGAGACCGACCGCGAGGTCCGGGCCGTCCGGGACGCCGCGACCGCGCACGCCGCCAAGGTCCGGGTCGCGGCCGCCGAGGCCTCCGAGCGGGCCGAGGCCAAGCTGGCCGAGCTGCGCCGCAAGGCCGACGAGATGTTCGCCGAGGCGCAGGCCGAGGCCGACGCCGAGGACGCGGCGGTCTCCGCCACCGCCGAGCGGCGGGTCAAGGAGGCCGAGCAGTTCCGCGAGACGGTGCTCGGCCAGATCAAGCAGAGCGACGCCGAGGCGCAGGCCAGGGCGGACCAGCTGATCGAGCAGGCCCGGCGCGAGGCCGAGCGGATCAACGCGGCGAGCGAACGCGAGCAGCGCGAGTACGCGACCCGGCTGGAGACGGTGCAGCAGCACCTCGACCACATCAAGGCGACGCTGGCCTCGCTCACGGGTGCGGCGGTCGGCGCGATCGAGCCCGCGGCGCTGGAGTCCGCGGCGCTGGACTCCGCCGGGCTGGAGGCCGTGGCGCTCACCGCCGGCTCCGGGCCGGCCGACGGCGCCCCGGCGGACGCCCCGCCGGCGGACCGGGCCCCGGAAGACCGGGCTGCGGCGGACCGGGCCGCGCTGGACCGGGCCGCGGGCGTGGACTCGGAGGCCGACACCGGGGAGATCCCGCTGCCCGTCGTCGCGGACCCGCGGGCCGACCTGCGCAAGGAGTCCGTCCCGGCGCCCGCCGGCGAGGCGGCCACCGCGGTGCTGAGGGTCACCCCGGGGCGGGTCGCCCCGACCGCCGCGGTCGCCACCGGCCCGGTGCCGCCGAGGCCGGCCGGCCCGCCCGCGGCGGCGGACGCCGCGGAGGGCGCGGGCGCCCCGGCCGGGCGGCCCGTCGAGGAGGAGACCCGGATCATCCCGAAGATCGTGATCATCGACGACGGCAGCGACTACGCCACCCCGAACACGGTCGGCTACAACC
>NZ_JBHVER010000400.1:0-2672 GCF_042802195.1 Kitasatospora sp. NPDC057500
GCCCGGCACCTGTTGGTTCAGGTGCCGGGCCCTTCCGCGTGTCATGCCACCGGGCGGTCGGAGCCGAGTTCGCGGGAGATGCGCAGGCCGACCTGGGCGACGACGGGGCCGAGGGCGCGGACGCGGGCGGCGGTCATCCGGGAGGTGAGGCCGGAGACCGAGAGGGCGGCGGTGACCTCGCCGGTGTGGTCGAAGATCGGGGCGGCGACGCAGCGGACCTCGGGCTCGTTCTCGCGGTCGTCGATGGAGTAGCCGCGGGCCCGGATGCGGGCGAGGTCGGCGCGCAGGTGGGTCTCGTCGGAGATGGTCCAGGTGGTGACCGGGCGCAGGCCGGCGGCGACGACCTCGGCGACCGCCTCGTCGGGGAGCCAGGCGAGGATCGCCTTGCCGGTCGCGGTGCAGTAGGCGGGGGCCCGGCTGCCGACCCGGGAGGCCATCCGGACGTTGGTCTCGTCCTCGACCTTGTCCAGGTAGACGATGCCGGGCGCCTGCCAGACGGTGAGGTGGACGGTCTCGCCGGCCTCGCGCTGGAGGCGGCGCAGGTGCTCGGCGGCGACGCTGCGCAGGTCGAGGGTGGAGAGGTAGGCCTGGCCGAGGCGGAGCGAGCCGTGGCCGAGGCGGAACCAGCCGGTCTCCCGGTCGCGGTCGAGCAGGTGCTCGTCCAGCAGCGGGCCGGTGAGCCGCAGCACGGTGGACTTGTTGAGGTCGAGGGCTTCGGCGAGCTGCGCGAGCGGGACGCCGCGCCCGTCACCGTGGTCGCGGACGTAGCCGAGGACGGACAGCGCCCGGCGCAGCGAGGAGGACTGGTTGCGCTCGCCCGCCGCCTTCTTCGGCTTCGCGGTGGTGGCCGGGCCGGCCGCCTGCTCCGTCATCGATCCTGTTCCCCTCTCGTTCCGCCGCCGGACGGCAGCGGTTGTCGAACCGTACCCCTTCCGGACCCGGCCGCCGCTTTTTCGATACAGCGTTGTGCAGTGCAAAACTTCGCGAACCGGCTCTTGTTGGGCGCGAGCGCCCGCGCCTAACGTCCCTGGCATCGAGCAGGCGACGCAGCCCACCCGAGCGGTCGCTCTGCCGTACCCGCGTAGCACCACCCCCACATCCACGCGTTCACGCACGCACCCATCACACCGGCCCCGGTCAGGGCCTGCTTCGACGTGCCCGTCCCCAGCGGCGCACGTCTCGGCGGCAGCTGTCGGGAGGGGAGGCTCCACACCCATGCGCATCGCCAGACGGACCACCGCGGCCGCCGTTCTCGCCGTCACCTGCCTCACGGCCGCCGTTGCCTGTTCGCCCGGTACCGCCGTACCGGCCGGCGAGAAGGCCGCGGACGACAAGACCGGCACGCTGCAGGTCTGGCTGTACAACGAGGCCGGCAACGCCGCCAAGGAGGCGGTGATCAGCAAGGCGGTCGCCGAGTTCCAGGCCTCCCACCAGGGCGTCACCGTCAACGTCAGCTACATCGACACCGACGCCTCGGCCCGTGCGGCCAAGATGAAGGGCGCGTTCAACGACCCGAACAGCGCCCCGGACCTGGTCGAGTTCGGCAACACCGACCTGCCCGGCTACGTCGCCGCGGGCGGCCTCGCCGAGATCGGCGCCGACCTCGACAAGTGGAAGGACAAGGGCGACCTCGACCCGGCGATCGCCTCGACCGCCGTGCTCGACGGCAAGACCTACGGTCTGCCCTGGTGGGTCGGCGTGCGCGCGCTGTACTACCGCACCGACCTGTTCACCGAGGCCGGCCTGGCCGCGCCGACCTCCTACGCCGACCTGGTCGCCGCCACCGAGAAGATCCACGCCGCGCACCCGGACACCTTCGGCATCGCGATCGGCGGCAAGTACACCTTCGGCGCGCTGCCCTTCGTCTGGGACGCGGGCGGCGACATCGCCGCCAAGGAGGGCGACAAGTTCAAGGCGGCGATCAACTCGCCCGCCTCGCAGGCCGGCATCAAGCGCTACACCGACCTCTTCAACGAGAACGGCTGTCCGGTCCAGCAGTGCGCCGACCTCACCGGCGGCAAGACCGTCGACCTGTTCGCGGCCGGCAAGTCGGCGATGGCGATCCTGCCGAACTCCAGCCGCAGCAAGGTGGACGCGGGCGCGGCCAAGGACAAGTACGCGGTCGTCCCGCTGCCCGGCGAGAAGGCCGGCTCGATCGCCCCGGCGTTCGCCGGCGGCAACAACCTCGGCGTGATGAAGGCGGCCAAGCACCGCACCCTGGCCGTGGAGTTCGCCGAGCTGCTGGCGAGCCCGGCGTACCAGGAGCAGATGTACGACGCCATGGGCAACCTGCCGACCCTGAAGTCGGTCAACGCCAAGGTCGCCGCCAAGGACGCCTTCCTGAAGCCGTTCACCGACACCATCGCGGCCGGCACCAAGTTCGTCCCGCTGGACCAGGCGTGGGCGCAGATCGACGCGCAGTCCGTCATCCCGACGATGCTCCAGCAGATCGTCACCGGCAAGGCGGACGTGGCCAAGGCCTCGGGCGACGCCGCCACCCAGATCACCTCGGCCTTCGCCGCCAACTGAGCCAGGCCGTCCGAGAGCCCAGGCCGACAGCCCAGGCCGGCTGATCCCGGGTCCGGTGGGTCCACGCCACCGGACCCGGGCCCACCGGGCATCCAGAGAGCAGGTCCCGTACGTGTCCGCACCCACCACGACCGCCCCGGCGG
>NZ_JBHVER010000401.1:0-2660 GCF_042802195.1 Kitasatospora sp. NPDC057500
CCGGGGGCCCTCTCGCGTGCGCCGTGCGGGCCGGCCCGGCTACTTGCGGGCCGAGGTGACGCGGTAGACGTCGTAGACGCCCTCGACGCCGCGGACCGCCTTGAGGACGTGGCCCAGGTGCTTGGGGTCGCCCATCTCGAAGGTGAAGCGGCTCATCGCCACCCGGTCGCGGGAGGTCTGCACCGCCGCCGACAGGATGTTGACGTGCTGGTCGGACAGCACCCGGGTGACGTCCGAGAGCAGCCGGGAGCGGTCCAGCGCCTCGACCTGGATGGCTACCAGGAAGACCGAGGACTGGGTGGCCGCCCACTCGACGTCGATCATCCGCTCGGGCTGCTGGCTGAGCGCCTCGACGTTGACGCAGTCGGCGCGGTGCACCGAGACGCCGTTGCCGCGGGTGACGAAGCCGACGATGGCGTCGCCCGGCACCGGGGTGCAGCAGCGCGACAGCTTCACCCAGACGTCCTCGACGCCCTTGACGATCACGCCCGGGTCGCCCTTGGCCCGGCGGCGCACCGCGCGCCGGTTGTCGTGGGTCGGGGTGGCCGTCTCGGCGAGGTCCTCGGTGGCGCCCTCCTCGCCGCCCAGCGCCTGCACCAGCTTCTGGACGATGTTCTGCGCGGCGACGTGCCCCTCGCCGATCGCCGCGTACAGCGAGGAGATGTCCGGGTAGCGCATCTCGTGGGCGAGGGTGACCAGCGAGTCGCCGGTGAGGATCCGCTGGATCGGCAGGCCCTGCTTGCGCATGGCGCGGGCGATGGCCTCCTTGCCCTGCTCGATCGCCTCCTCGCGGCGCTCCTTGGAGAACCAGGCGCGGATCTTGTTGCGGGCGCGCGGGGACTTGACGAAGCCCAGCCAGTCCCGGGACGGTCCGGCGTTCTCCGCCTTGGAGGTGAAGACCTCGACGGTGTCGCCGTTCTCCAGGGTCGACTCCAGCGGCACCAGCCGCCCGTTCACCCGGGCCCCGATGGTGCGGTAGCCGACCTCGGTGTGCACCGCGAACGCGAAGTCCACCGGGGTGGCCCCGGCCGGCAGGGCTATGACGTCCCCCTTGGGGGTGAAGACGAAGACCTCGTTGCTGGCCAGGTCGAAGCGGAGCGACTCCAGGAACTCGCTGGGGTCGGCGGTCTCCTTCTGCCAGTCCAGCAGCTGCCGCAGCCAGGCCATCTCGTTGACGGCGCCGGCCTTGTCGTCCTTGCGGGTCTGGGTCGGGGTGTCGGTGCGTACCTTGGAGGCGCCGGCCACCGCGCGCTGCTTGTACTTCCAGTGCGCTGCGATGCCGTACTCGGCGCGGCGGTGCATGTCGAAGGTGCGGATCTGCAGCTCGACGGGCTTGCCCCCGGGACCGATCACCGTGGTGTGCAGCGACTGGTACATGTTGAACTTGGGCATCGCGATGTAGTCCTTGAACCGCCCCGGCACCGGGTTCCACCGCGCGTGGATGGTGCCCAGCGCCGCGTAGCAGTCGCGGACGGTGTCGACCAGGACCCGGATGCCCACCAGGTCGTAGATCTCGGCGAAGTCCCGGCCCCGGACGATCATCTTCTGGTAGACCGAGTAGTAGTGCTTCGGCCGGCCGGTGACGGAGGCGGTGATCCGGGCGCCGCGCAGGTCGCCCTGGACCTGGTCGATGACGGTCGCCAGGTACTCGTCGCGCTTGGGGGCGCGCTCGGCGACCAGCCGGACGATCTCGTCGTACATCTTGGGGTAGAGGATCGCGAAGGCGAGGTCCTCCAGCTCCCACTTGATGGTGTTCATGCCCAGCCGGTGCGCCAGCGGGGCGTAGATCTCCAGCGTCTCGCGGGCCTTCTTCTCCTGCTTCTCCCGCTTGAGGTAGCGCATGGTGCGCATGTTGTGCAGGCGGTCGGCCAGCTTGATCACCAGGACCCGGGGGTCCTTGGCCATCGCGACGACCATCTTGCGGACCGTCTCGGCCTGCGCGGCCTCGCCGAACTTCACCCGGTCCAGCTTGGTGACGCCGTCCACCAGCAGGGCCACCGAGTCGCCGAAGTCCTTGCGCAGGGTCTCCAGGCCGTAGTCGGTGTCCTCGACGGTGTCGTGCAGCAGCCCGGCCATCAGCGTCGGGGCGTCCATGCCCAGCTCGGCCAGGATGGTCGCGACCGCCAGCGGGTGGGTGATGTAGGGGTCGCCGCTCTTGCGCTTCTGCCCGCGGTGCCACTTCTCGGCGACCGCGTACGCCTTCTCGATGTCCCGCAGCAGCGCCGGGTCGGCCTTGGGGTCGTTGGACCGGATGGAGCGGAAGAGCGGCTCCAGGACGGGGTTGAGCACGCTGGAGCGCTGGCCGCCGAGGCGGGCCAGGCGGGCCCGCATGCCGCCGCCGCCGCCGGCGGAGCCGCGGCCGGCCGGGGCGGAGGGGCGGGACGGGGTCGGCGCCGGACGTGCCGGGGTGGCCCCCGAGGGCGTGGGCCGGTTCTCGGGGGCGGCCGCAGCCGCCGTGGGCACAACCTCGTCGGGCAAGGACACTCCTCAGGGCACTCGGCCTGCCCCCCGCGGGCGCCGCGCGACCGGGGCCGCGGCCCGCGCAACCGGGAGGGGATGAATCTTCATGGTACCGAGCCCGGCGCCGGGACGTCCGGTCGGCCGGGCCCGCACACGCGCAGGACACAGGCCCGACACAACAGCGGGCGGCGGCCGGAATG
>NZ_JBHVER010000402.1:0-2655 GCF_042802195.1 Kitasatospora sp. NPDC057500
CCCCCGGGGGTGGACCGGCCCTCCTCGTCTCTGCCGGGTGGAACGCGGTTCTCGTTCGCCGCTACTTGGCGACCACGCCGGCATCCGGCGCCAGGGTGCCCACCGAGACCAGGACGATGATCAGGATGCCCAGCGCGATGCGGTAGATCACGAACGGCATGAAACTGTTGTTCGAGATGTACTTCAGGAACCAGGAGATCGCCGCGTAGCCGACCACGAAGGCGATCACGGTGGCCAGGATGGTCGGGCCCCAGTCCGGCGCCGGACCCTCGCCGATCTTGAACAGCTCCAGCACGCCGGAGGCCAGCACCGCCGGGATCGCCAGCAGGAACGAGTACCGGGCCGCCGCCTCGCGGCTGTAGCCGAGCAGCAGGCCGGCGCTGATCGTGCCGCCGGAGCGGGACACGCCGGGGATGAGCGCGAGCGCCTGGGCCATGCCGTAGCCGGCCGCGTGCGGCAGGGTGAGCTCGGTGATCGGCTTGGCGTAGCGGACGGCCCGGGTGCGGTCGGCGACCGCGAGGATCACACCGAACAGGATCAGCGTGGTGCCGATGATCCGCAGGTCGCGCAGGTCGTGCTCGATGGTGTCCTGGAACAGCTTGCCCAGGATGCCGATCGGCAGGGTGCCCATGATCACGAACCAGCCCATCCGGGCGTCCTGGTGCGAGCGGAGCGCGGGCCGGAACAGGGAGAGCGTCCAGGTCTTCACGATCGAGGCGATGTCGCGGCGGAAGTAGATCAGCACCGCGGTCTCGGTACCGAGCTGCGTCACCGCGGTGAACGCCGCTCCGGGGTCCTTCCAGCCGAACAGGGCGGGGAAGACCCGGAGGTGGGCGCTGGAGGAGATCGGCAGGAACTCGGTGAGCCCCTGGATCAGGCCGAGGACGGCCCCGTGGAACCATTCGATCACCGGACACCCGCCGGGGGTATCCGTCGCTCGATGCGCATGAAGCGTTCCTTGTTGGTCGGTGCGGGAACGGCCCTGCGAACCGGCCGGCGCGGTCCAGCGGCGCGGCCCGATGGCAGGCGAACCACCGGTCCCGCCCGGCGCTCGGGCCGCGCGCGGGCCCGGCGTCCGCCTGATGCTACGCCGTTCAGGTGACGGCCTGTCGCCCGCCCCCACCCTCGGGGGCCGTTCCCGCGACCGGTGGACCCGCGCCGCTCAGGCGGTCGCCGGCCTGGTCCGGACCCAGACCCGGTCCTCGGTCAGATAGGAGTCGACGGCCAGCCCGGCCTCGGCGAGGGCCTGTTCGAACTCCGCCCGGTCCATCGGGCGGGACAGGAAGGTCTGGGTCCACCGCGCGTCCGGGAACTCGTACTCGACGTGCACCCGGTTGACGCCCTCGGCCACCGGTGTGGCCGACGCCACCCGCACCCGGCCGTCCGTCCCCAGCGGGCGCTCGCGCGGCACGTTCGTGTGCCAGTCCTCTCCCTCGCGCTGGATCAGCACGCAGCCGTCCGGGGCGACGTGGCGGCGGCAGGCGTCCAGCAGGCCCCGCCGGACGTCCAGGCTGCCGGCGTGCACCAGGAAGGAGGCGAGCAGGACGACGTCGAAGCGCTCGCCGAGGTCCAGCCGCTCGATCGGGCTGTGCACGGTGCGCGCCCCGCGGACCTCGGCCAGCATCTCGGCGGACTCGTCCACCGCCGTCACCCGGAAGCCCAGGTCCACCAGCGAACGGGTCACCCGGCCCGCGCCGCAGCCCAGTTCGAGCAGGCTCGCGCCGGGCGGCACGGCGGCGGCGATCACCTCGGGCTCGTCGTTGACCGGCAGCCGTGCGTACATCTCGACGGCGCAGCCGTCCGGGGTGATCGCCCCCGGGCCGGTGCCCCGGTGGCCCTCGCGTCGTTCCCGGTGGAGTTCGTCAGTCATGCGAATCATCCGAGCACGGCGGGCGCGGGGTGGGAAGAGGGCCCGGGAAAGAGGGTTGGCACATACCCCAGGGGGGTATAGAGTCATCGACGAGCCGGGCAGCACGGCGAACGAGACGAGCACGTGGAGGACGACATGGCACACCCCGCGCAGCACGACCACCAGCAGCACGCCGGTCACGAGCACCACGGCCACCACGAGCACCACGCTCACGGAGGGCACGCCGGGCACCCCGGGAGCCACGAACAGCACGCGCACCACGGCCACGGCGGTGGGCCCGTGACCTGGGCGGCCGCGGCGCAGGCGACCCTGCACTGCCTCACCGGCTGCGCCATCGGCGAGATCCTCGGCATGGTGCTCGGCACCGCCCTCGGGCTGAGCAACGGTGCCACCGTGGTGCTCGCGGTGCTGCTGGCCTTCGTCTTCGGCTACGCGCTGACCATGCGCGGCGTGCTCAAGGCCGGCCTGGACGTCCGCACCGCCGTGAAGGTCGCGCTGGCCGCCGACACCGTCTCGATCATCGTCATGGAGATCATCGACAACGCCGCGATGATGACCCTGCCCGGCGCGATGGACGCCGGTCTCGCCGACCTCGTGTTCTGGGCGGCCCTGGCCGGCTCGCTGGCCCTGGCCTTCGTGCTGACCGTCCCGGTCAACAAGTGGATGATCGGCAAGGGCCGCGGTCACGCCGTGGTCCACGCCTACCACCAGCACTGACCGGTCCGCCCGCGCTGCCCGGACCGAACGCCGCGGCCCGCGCCGCCCCCGCCGCAGGGGGCCGGCGC
>NZ_JBHVER010000403.1:0-2649 GCF_042802195.1 Kitasatospora sp. NPDC057500
AGTTGCCTGCGCGTCACATCCAACATTCCTACCGGGTTCTGCCCCGGAGCGGGGCAGAACCCGGAGATTGATCACAACATCACACAGGCCCTAGGCCCGGCCCCCAGCGGCCGCCAGGCCGCCCGTTCGAAAAGGGGGTGGTGTCTGCGTCGCGGGGTTGCTTCCACCAGGGCGTGCTGCGCCGTGTCCCGCCGGTCGTGTCCGGTTCCGTGGTGGGGATGCGGGGCGGGGGTTCGGTGGGTTTTCCCGGGGTGGATGGGTGTAGCAAGTTAGTGCGTAATGTGACATTAGGTGGGAGATTCCTTCCGGGGTGTGAGGGGTTTCGGGTCGGGGCCGTGTCGCGGGACGCGGTTGCCGTGGGGCGCGGGGCGGCGGGTTTTTCGGTGCCCCCGGGGGTGGTGCGGCGCGGCGTGTGGCTGGACCTGGTTGGTGATCGCCGCACACACCCAGTTCCGCCTCGCCCGGCTCTTGGCGCTGACCTTCGTCGGTCGTGGGAGTGGCCGGCCGAACCGAACAAACTCACCCCCGCCCGTGTCCGGCGCGGGTTCAGGAACCTCTACACGAAGGCCCCCTCACCAGCACGTGCACCGAAACCCACCTCCCCCGGCCCCGGCCGGCCGCCCGGCTCCAGGAACCGGCGCCCCGCACCCCACCACGACGTCGGCACAGGCCTCGTCACCGGCGAGTCCTACGCCCGAGCCGCCCACCACAAGAGCGGCACCAAGCCCCGACGAACAGCGTGATGCCCACCGGTCGGACCTGGTTGTCGGAGTAGCTCCGTATGCTCGCCGCCCATGAGTATGAACGGCGAGTACCTGCGCGTCACTCCTGAAGAGCTGGCCCGTTCTGTTGCGGATCCCGAGTGGGCCCAGGAACTCGCCGACGAGATCCAGGACGCTCAGGAGGAGAACGAGCCGCCACCGGCCGAGGCGCGGCATTTCACGACGCACCAGACCTGGGACCTGCTGGGATTTCTGCTGCGGCGATCGGCGTTCCCGGTCGACATCGTGCACGGTGAGGAGACCTTCGCCGAGGACGACGACTGGGGCTACGGACCGCCGCGATACCTGACCGCGGACCGGGTGCGGCTGGCTGCCGACACCCTGGCCCAGATGACGTACGACCAGCTGATCCACGGCGTCGATCACTCCGAACTCGCCGAGGCCGAGACCTACCCACAGATCTGGGACTCCCCGACCACACTGGAGTGGGCCCGCGACCTGTTCTCCCCCCTGACGGCGTTCTTCCAAGCCGCGGCCGCGACCGGTCACGCCATGCTGATCTGGCTCGACTGAGGAGCCCCCCGGCCGCCAGACGTCAAACGTCAAGCTCAGGGCGCGCGCCGTCCGGGGGCTGCCGGGCCGGCCGACCACCAGCTCCCGGCCGGCCCGGGGAAACCAGGGACGCCGGGGGCGGACGGGACGGTGGACCGCTGTCGGGGCCGGCCTTCTTCCGGCGGCCTCCCGCTCCGCCCCGGTGCTACGTCCCGCGGGTCTGTAGCGAGGGCTCCCGCCCGCTGCCCCGGTCGGCTGTCAGAGCGCGCCGCTGCGCCCGACCCGGTCTTCCAGCCGCGCGGCGGCCCCTGGAGGGCCCCGCCCGCCCCTCTGGCTGCCGTCCCGGCCCTGGGTTGCATGGCCGCCCCATGGCGCACTGCCCGCCGCCCGCACGGTTGCGTCCTGGGCACGGGCCAGGCCGCACGCCCCTTGGGCGCCTGGTAGCCGGCCCGGACCGTCGTCCCCGGCGACGACCTGGCCTTCCGCCCCGGGACCTGGCTGCGTAAGCAGGAGGGGGCCGTACCGAGGGCAGGCTGACCGACCACCAGGCCGTGCTTCTGGACGCGCTCACCCAGCGCTTCCACATCGACTTCCGCCGGGACGACGGCGACAACGGCCGGCAGCGCCCCGTCCTGGTCGTCGGCCCCTACCCGATCGACCTGGTCCCCGCCGCCGACGCCGCCGAGCGCCTCGAATGCGACATCTACGAAGCGCTGCGCATGGACCAGGGCAACCCCGTACCGCGGGGCTGGGCCTACGACGTCCGAACCATCCCGGGACCCTGACCGCCCCCGCGCCGCCCCGCACCCCGTCCCGGCCGCCGCGTCCGGACACTCCCGCTGCGCTCACCGTTCCTCGCCGTGCCAGGCTAGGAAGTCGCGGGCCTGGCGGCCGCGGTAGTCGTCCTCGACGGCGCGCCAGTCGCCGGTGATGGCGTACCGGCGGCGGGCCAGGAACAGTTCCGGGTCTTTTCGGCGTCGGCGGCGTAGACCTCGAGGACGGGCAGGGCGCTGCGGTCGGAGAGGTACGCGGGCGCGAGGCACAGAGCGACCTCTCCCAGTGCCCGGTCGCTGTGCTGCTGTGCGGCGACCGGGGCCGCCCGGTGGTGACGTGGCGCCGCCACTGTTCGGCGTCGTACCCGTCTGGCCCGCCGGCGACGGCGAGCCCGGCGACCGGCACGCCCGGGCGCTCGCGCAGTTCGGCGACGGTCCCGGCGACGACTTCGCCGACCCGGCCGGGCTCCAGCGGCGCGCCGTCGGCCTCGGCCTGGGCGTCGGCCAGGTGCTCGGCGATCACGTCGGTGAGCTCCGCGATGCGGCCCTTGAGGTCGACGACTGCCCGCCAGGCCAGCCCCGGGCTGTCCCACGCGTGGGAC
>NZ_JBHVER010000404.1:0-2642 GCF_042802195.1 Kitasatospora sp. NPDC057500
GGTCGTTCCCCGCCGTCCGGGCGGTCAGGAGGTGGCGCGGGCGAGGAGGGTGGTGATGTGGGACTCGACGGCGGGGGTGAGGGTGGTGAGGGCGTAGGTGGTGGGCCACAGGGGGCCGTCGTCGAGGGTGGCGACGTCGCTGAAGCCGAGGGTGGCGTAGCGGGACTTGAACTTCTGGGCGCTCTGGAAGAAACAGAGGACCTTGCCGTCCTTGGCGTAGGCGGGCATCCCGTACCAGAGCCTGGGGGTCAGGGACGGGGCGGTGGCCCTGATGAGGGTGTGGAGGCGTTCGGCGAGGGCGCGGTCGGCGGGCTCCATCTCGGCGATCTTGGCGAGGACGTCCTGCTCGGCGTCGGCCTTGGCGGTGCGGGGGCTGCGGCGCGCGGCGGCCTTGAGCTCCTTGGCGTGCTCCTTCATGGCCGCGCGCTCGTCCTCGGTGAAGCCGTCGAAGTTCTGCTTGGTCGTCATGGCGGTGCCTTTCGGGGAGTTGGGGAGAGGGGGTGCTTCAGGGGGCGGTCGGGTGGTCGAGCCAGCGGCCGTCGCTCATCAGGTCGCGGCCGGCCAGCTCGTTCGCCTCGCGCCAGGCCTGGACGCGGCGGGGCGTGACCCGGAACCAGTGGTAGGAGGGGGCCGAGGCGCGCGGGTCGAAGCCGGTGCGTTCGGCGAAGCGGTCGCCGCGGTCGCGCGGGAGGGCGTCGAGGGCGAGGACCTCGACCGAGCCGTCGATCAGGTAGACGTCCCGGGTGTGGCCGAGGGCCAGGCGGGCGGTGCCGGTGGCGGCGAGGTTGCGGCCGGTCGGGCTGTCGGCCGGGGTGGCGAGGAGCAGCGCCTCGCCGTCCCAGTCGAAGGAGAGCGGGACGAGGTAGGGCGCGCCGACCGGTGAGGCCGTGGCCACCCAGACGTCGACGTCGACGGCGAGGCGCTGTTCGGCGTCGTGGCGGCGCAGGGCGCGGGGACGCGGTCCGGCCATGGTCTCTCACTCCTGTCGTTGTCGGCGGGCGTGGTCACAGCCTCCCGCGAGCGGGGTGGGCGCCGCATCCGTAGTGACTACGGAACGCCCTACGGAGCCGCCCCGCATAATGGCGCGGTGTCCGGTTCCGTGATCTCGCCCCGTGAAGCCGATGTGCTCGCGCTGCTCGGCGAGCACCTCAGCAATGCCGAGATCGCCGCTCGGCTGTTCATCTCCGTCCGCACGGTCGAGTCCCACACCTCCGCGCTGCTGCGCAAGTTGGAGCTGCCGGACCGGCGGGCGCTCATCCGGCACGCGGCAGGACTCGCCCGTGCCGGGCGCTCGCGGCCCGCGCCCGCCCTGCCGGCGCCGCTGACCGCGTTCGTCGGCCGGGAGCGGGAGCGCGCCGGACTCGCCGGGGCGGTGGCCGCGCACCGGCAGGTGAGCGCGGTCGGACCGGGCGGGGTGGGCAAGACCCGGCTGGCCCTGGCGGTGGCGGCGGACCTGGCCGGCGAGTTCGCCGACGGCGCCTGGTTCGTCGACCTGGCCCCGGTCACGGAGCCGCAGCGGGTCGCCGCGGCGGTTGCCGCCGCGCTGGGCGTCGGCGAGCAGCCCGGGCGCGGTCACGACGAGGCGGTGTCCGCCGCGCTGGCCGACCACCGGGCGCTGCTGGTGCTGGACAACTGCGAGCAGGTGCGGGACGGTGTGGCGCCGTTCCTGGAGCGGCTGCTGACGGACTGTCCGCGGCTGAACGTGCTGGCGACCAGCCGGGCCCGGCTGCTGGTGCCGTTCGAACGGGTCTTCCCGGTGCCGCCGCTGTCCCGGGACGGCGGCGGCACGTCGGAGGCGGTCGCGCTGTTCGTCGAACGGGCGGCGGCCGCCGGCGCGGCCCCCGACCCGGCGCTCCGGGAGCGGATAGCGGCCGTCTGCGAGCGGCTCGACGGCATGGCGCTGGCGATCGAGCTGGCGGCGGCCCGCTGGCCGACGCTCGGCCTGGACGGGCTCACGGCCGGCCTCGACGACCAGCTGCGGATCCTGGCCGGCGGTCCGCGCGCGGGCGACCGGCACCGGTCGGTGCGGGCGGCGCTGGACTGGAGCCACGACCTGCTGGAACCCGCCGACCGGGCGCTGCTGCGCCGGGTGTCGGTGTTCGTCCAGCCGTTCACCGCCGGGGCGGCGGTCACGGTGGCGGGGTCCGGCCCGCTGGATCCCGCGGACGTGGCCGACGGGCTGGGGCGGCTCGCCGAACAGAGCCTGCTCACCGTCGCCCCGGCGGCGGAGGGCACCCGGTACCGGGCGGCGGAGACCATCCGCCAGTACGGGGCCGAGCGGCTCGAACAGGCCGGGGAGACGGCGGAGGTCCGCTCCCGGCACCTCGCCTGGTGCCTGGCCGGCGCGGACGCGCTGGCGCGGGCCGAGGGGCCGGACCTGCGGGCCCGGTTCGACGCGGTGGCCGACGACCTGCGGGCCGCCCTCGGCTGGGCGGCCGGACGGCCGGAGCTGCGGGCGCCGGCGCACCGGCTCGCGCTGGCCCTGGCGGAGGCGGCGTTCGCGCGCAACCTGCTCGGGGAGTCGCAGCAGCGCTACGAGCAGGCGGCCGCGCTGGCCGAGGACGCGGCCGGCGCCGCGACGGCGCTGCGGGAGGCCGCCGGGGTGGCGGGGTGCCGTCGGCTCGGCGACGACCTGTACCGCC
>NZ_JBHVER010000405.1:0-2566 GCF_042802195.1 Kitasatospora sp. NPDC057500
GTCGGGCGGCGACCGGGGTCAGCCGACGGCGCGGACGTAGACGTCGGCGGCGCCGGGGGACCCGGTGTCCGCGTCCAGGGCGAAGATCTGCCGCTCCCGCCCGCCCGGCGGCTCGGGCAGCAGGGCGCCCCGCGCCGGCTCCTCGCCGGGCAGCGCCGCCGCCAGGTCCGGCGGCAGCGGCGCGAGGGCGCCGGGCGCCGGGAGGTCGTAGACGCGGACGAAGTCGTCGAGGCTGCTGTCCGGCCCGCCGACGATCCGGTAGTGCAGGTAGGCCACCCTGGTCCCGCCGGACGGACCGGCCAGGACGGCCGCCTCGGGCACGTAGTACCTGCCCTTGCCGGGGTGCTGGCGGTGGTGGAGGCCGGCCAGCCGCTGCGCGCGGTCGGTGTCGGTCTCGCGAAGGTCGGTCCTCCGTGCCCCCTGGTCCACCGTCCATCCCACCGCCACGGCGACGAGCACCGCGCACAGCACCAGCACGCCGACCACCAGTCGTCGGCCTGTGGGCTGGGTTCCACTCATCCTGCTTCCCCTCCGCCGGTCGCATCCAATCACGGCGCGGGACCCCTCCGCAGACGGACGAGCGCCTCCCGGACGAGGCCGGGAGGCGCTCGATCGCCGAGGCTGACCTGCCGGAGCAACAGCCAGGTGGCCGCACTGCCTGCGACCGGTCCCTGGACCGAATAGCCCGCAGGCGGCGGGTCGGCATCACACCTTGAGGAGATCTGCTGCCGCCATCAGGTGGTGGCGGACGACTTTGATGGATCCGGGGTCCTTGGCCGGGTCGTTGATCCATCGGTGTGCCTGTTCGAGGAACCACTCGACCGCCCAGACCCGGTGCCAGCCCAGGGCCCACACCTCCGGGGGGTAACCCGCCGCGGTGGGTGAGCGCGTCGCGAGGGCCTCCTGCGGCGATGTAGCCGTCGATGAGTCCGCGCAGGCGGGCCGGGTCCGGGGACTGCCTGATGCTGAGGCCCTGCCAGGACGCGAGGTCCAGAAGGCCCGGCCCGATGAAGGAATGGGCGAAGTCCAGCAGGTGCCAGCCCCAGAGGCCGATGTGCAGGCTGGACGGGGGGAACTCGGAGTGCACCCAGCCGAATGGAGCGGTCATCGCCCCGGCAGCCTTCCTCTCTGCGACGTGCGCGAGGGCGTACAGGATGTCGGCGAGGTCTTCGGTCCCTTCCGTCCAGCGGTCGGCGGCCTGCAGTCGTTGCAGGTGGACCAGGGCTTTGCCGGGTAGGGCTGCCAGGGCGTTCTCCCCCAACACCGGCAGTGACGACGGCGGGGCGGCCGCGTGAAGGAGCGCGGCGGCTGTCGAGGCATCGCCGTCGGTGGCCTCGCGCCGCGGGTCGCCGAGGTCTTCGAGCACCATCGCGAGCAGGCCGCCGCGCTGGGCTGAGCCGAGTACGCGGGGCACTGGGACGCCGGCCCGTTCGGCTGCCCGCAGGGTCCGGCCCTCGACGGTGAACGGCTCGCATGCGTACTTCAGGACGGCGGTGGTGCCGTCGGGGAAGGTCAGCCGTTCGACCCCTGACATGGACCAGACCCGTATGAGGAGCCGGGTCGGCGTCCCGCGGCCGGTGTCGGCGATCTCGTGCAGGAGTCCGCTGATCAGGTCCAGGTCCATGGGAGGGACGGTCATTTCGCGGTCGGCGAGCGGTCGCGTCGGTGATCGTGCCAGGCGATCGCGGAGACGGCCATGGACCGTGTCCACGAAGTTGCCGGCACCTGGGCGTGGACCTCCTGCCAGTAGCGGGCGTTGGCCTCGGCGAAGGCGAGGAGGACCCGGGGGTCCGCGGCTTCGAATGCTGGCAGATGGAACGCCCACCGCTCGGCCTGTTCGGGGGTGTGCCCGGCGTCGATCAGACGCACGGCCCAGACGGCCGGGTCAGCCCAGGCCGGGCCTCGGGTCGGCCAGGCCCAGTCGATGAGGTGGGCGGTGCGGTCGACCAGGATGTTGTGCGGGGCCATGTCGGTGTGCAGGAGCGCGTCCCCGGCGAACAGTTCCGGGGTGTTGCTGTAGCCCGCGAACCGCCGGGTGAAGCTCAGCA
Organism: Kitasatospora sp. NPDC057500; assembly: GCF_042802195.1. NCBI lineage: Bacteria > Bacillati > Actinomycetota > Actinomycetes > Kitasatosporales > Streptomycetaceae > Kitasatospora > Kitasatospora sp. NPDC057500. The sequence continues at coordinate 2,049 of NZ_JBHVER010000405.1, forward strand.
GTGGGATGTCCGGGCAGGGAGTGTCGGCGAGTTCCGTCAGCGCACCGACGACCAGGAGCAGGTCGGGACTGCCGGGAGCGAAGTCGGCGAGGTGTCCCTCGATCGCCTCGAAGCCGAGCAGGTCCCAGCCCCCCGCCTGCAAGTGCCATAGCAGTCGGGGAGACGACTTCGGCAGGTACGGGTTGACGGCGGCTTCGCGCAGTTGCGTCTTGACCTGCCGGTGGTCGACCGGGATGCCTTTGATGAACACCTCGCCCGAGGCGGTCAGAGCTTTCACGGCGACGCCGGAGTTCGCCCCGGTGGACGCATCGGCGGCGCCCAGGAAGGGGCCGGTGTGCTCCTGCACGGCCGCGCGGGCCGCGGGCGGGAGGCGGTTCCAGGCGAGGCGGGTCATCGACACTGCTGGACTCCAGAGAGGCTGCCGGTGGTGGGCCCGCCCCGGCCGGGGGCCCCCCCCCCGGGGGGCTAAGGGTGGGGGTAGAAAGTACGCCCCGCGGCCCAAAAGAACACCACGGCCG
>NZ_JBHVER010000406.1:0-2471 GCF_042802195.1 Kitasatospora sp. NPDC057500
GGGCTGAGCCGGGCGCCCGGCTCAGCCGGCGACCCGGCGGCCGCTCAGCCCACCAGCCGGGACAGCTCGATCTCGTGGCCGGTCCGCTCCGCCTTGGCCCGCAGGTAGCGCACGTTGCTCTCCGAGACGTGCACCCCCGTCGGCACCCGGCGCTCGACGGTGACCCCGAGCGCGGCCAGCTGGGCGGCCTTGTCGGGGTTGTTGCTCAGCAGTTCCACCCGCCCCACGCCGAGCGCCCCGAGCATCTGCGCGGCGGCGGTGTAGTCGCGCCCGTCCTCCGGCAGCCCGAGCGCGGTGTTGGCGTCGTAGGTGTCCAGGCCGGAGTCCTGGAGCGCGTAGGCGTCCAGCTTGTTGTACAGCCCGATGCCGCGCCCTTCCTGGCGCAGGTACAGCAGGTGCCCGCCGGCGGTGGCGATCCGCTCGACGGCCTCGCGCAGCTGCGGTCCGCAGTCGCACCGGGCGGAGCCGAACACGTCCCCGGTCAGGCACTCCGAGTGCAGCCGGACCAGCGGCGTTGCCCCTTCGGGCACGGTGCCGAGCGTCAGCGCCAGGTGCTCCGCGCCGTCCGCCAGCCCGTGGAAGGTGGACACCTCGGCCTCCACCCGGTACCCGTCCGGGAACGCCAGCGGTATCCGCACCCGCGCCCGTACCCGGGCGGCTGCGGCCTGCGGGGAGTCGTTCTGCTGCTGCGGCGGCTGCGCTTGCGGCATGGCCGGGCCTTTCGTGACGGACGGTTCTGGTGGGGCTCGGCTGTCGACGGTACTAGGTAGTTCCAATTTGAACAACATAATTCGGGGTCGAATCGGCGGCCGGCGGAGGGTCGGTGCAGCTCACGAACGGGTTGCCGGACGGAGTCCGGCGGATGGGGGGCGGACAAACGGGGGGTGGCAGTGAGAGACTGTGCCCGCGCGAGCGGTCCAGGAGTTGCCGCGCTGGTGTTCGATGCGCCGTGACGCCCTCAATGGCGAGGGGACCGCCGGTGCCTTTCCCCCGGGACGACGGGGGAGGCGCCCTGTCTGTCGATTCAGACCATGGAAGGTCCTCAAGAGATGTCGGCTACCCCCGTGCCCGCTGCGTCCCACGACGCCGGGAACCCCGCCATTGAGTCGCTGTACGCCGAGGTGCTCCGCCGCAACCCCGGCGAGCCCGAGTTCCACCAGGCCGTCCGGGAGGTGGTGGAGACGCTCGGACCGGTCCTGGAGCAGCGGCCGGAGCTGGCCGACGCCCGGATCGTCGAGCGCATCGTCGAGCCCGAGCGCCAGCTGATCTTCCGCGTGCCGTGGACCGACGACCAGGGCCGGATCCACGTCAACCGCGGCTTCCGCGTCGAGTTCAACAGCGCCCTCGGCCCCTACAAGGGCGGTCTGCGCTTCCACCCCTCGGTGAACCTCGGGATCGTGAAGTTCCTGGGCTTCGAGCAGATCTTCAAGAACGCGCTGACCGGCCTCGCCATCGGCGGCGGCAAGGGCGGCTCCGACTTCGACCCCAAGGGCCGCTCGGACGCCGAGGTCATGCGCTTCTGCCAGTCCTTCATGACCGAGCTCTACCGCCACCTGGGCGAGCACACCGACGTCCCGGCCGGGGACATCGGCGTCGGCGGCCGGGAGATCGGCTACCTGTTCGGCCAGTACAAGCGGATCACCAACCGCTACGAGTCGGGCGTGCTGACCGGCAAGGGCATCGGCTGGGGCGGTTCGCAGGCCCGCACCGAGGCCACCGGCTACGGCTGCGTGCTCTTCACCCAGGAGATGCTGCGCGCCCGGGGCGAGGAGCTGGACGGCCTGCGGGTCTCCGTCTCCGGCTCCGGCAACGTCGCCCTGTACGCGATCGAGAAGGCCCAGCAGCTCGGCGCGACCGTGGTGACGGCCTCCGACTCCACCGGCTTCGTGGTGGACGAGAAGGGCATCGACCTGGACCTGCTGAAGGAGGTCAAGGAGGTCCGGCGCGGCCGGCTCACCGAGTACGCGCAGCTGCGCGGCGGCCACGTCCGCTACGAGGAGGGCACCGGCGTCTGGAGCGTCCCGGTGGACGTGGCGCTGCCCTGCGCGACCCAGAACGAGCTGGACGAGGCGGACGCGCTGGCGCTGGTCCGGGGCGGTGTGCGGGCGGTCGCCGAGGGCGCCAACATGCCGACCACGCCGGAGGCGGTCCGGGTGTTCCTGGAGGCCGGGGTGGCCTTCGGCCCGGGCAAGGCGGCCAACGCGGGCGGCGTCGCCACCAGCGCGCTGGAGATGCAGCAGAACGCCTCGCGCGACGAGTGGTCCTTCGAGCGGACCGAGGAGCGGCTGGCCGCGATCATGCGGAACATCCACGCCGCCTGCCACACCACGGCGGAGAAGTACGGCCGTCCCGGGGACTACGTGCTGGGCGCCAACATCGCCGGCTTCGAGCTGGTGGCGGATGCGATGCTGGCCCAGGGCCTGATCTGACGCAGGGCATCACCGCCTCCCCGGCCGGCGCCGCAGCGGCGC
>NZ_JBHVER010000407.1:0-2468 GCF_042802195.1 Kitasatospora sp. NPDC057500
ACTGCCCGCCACCCTCCGGGGGCGGGCAGTCGCGCGGGTCGGACCGGGGTCCGGGCTCACTTGCCCAGCGGCAGTCCGATCTTCTCCCGCTTGTTCGCGCCGATCACCTCGATGCCCTTGGTGCCCGTGATGCCGTCCAGCGGCAGCGCCTCGGTGTACGGGGCGGTGACGGGCAGCAGGAAGCCGGAGGGCAGCGTGCCGGTCACCTCGATGCCCCAGTACTCCGGCTGTCTGACGTAGACCAGCGGGATCAGGCGGACCGTCATGCTCTCGTAGGGCTTCTCTCCGCTGACGACGAGGATGAAGGTGCCCGGAACGATTCCCGGGACGACCTTCGCCTCCTCGAAGTCGATCAGGCGCACGGACTCCGGTGCCGGTCGCTGACTGAAGTCGTCCGTCATGGTGACTCCTTTCGTCGCAGAGTGTCATGATTTGATCACTCGTCGACGCAGAGTAGTCGAGGGTCGCCTGCGAACCAGGCTTCCAACACGCCGCCGCTCGGGGGCCGGGCCCGCGTCAGAACTCCTTGACCAGCCTCCGGTGGCCCGCTCCCCAGCGGTACCCGAGGGCCTTGTTCACCGCGACCATCCGCGCGTTGCCGGCCTCCACCTCGGTGTGCGCGGTCCGCACTCCGTGCTCGACCAGGCGCCGGGCGGCGTGCAGCTTCAGCGCCCGGGCCAGGCCGCGGCCCCGCCACTGGCGCAGCACCCCGGTGTAGTCGACGCGGCAGGCCCGCGGGTCGGGGAGGGTGTGTGCGACGGTCACACCGACGATCCGTCCCGCGTACTCGGCGGTGAACACCCAGTCGAGCCGGCCGTCGGGGCCGCCCAGGGCCTCGGCGCGCCAGGCCTCGAAGCCCGGGAGGGCGTCGGCGAACCCCGGGTTGTCCCGCAGGGTTTCCCGGTAGAGGCGGTGGAGCTGCCGCTCGGGCTCGGCCGCGGTGGTGGTGGCGAGGGTGTCCAGGTGCAGGCCGGGCGGCGGCTGCGGGGCGGGAAGGTCCGGGCCCAGCGCGGCCACGGCCGACCGGACGTGGGCGTCCACCCGGTAGCCCCGGCCGAGCAGCAGTCCGGTCAGGTCGGCCGGGCAGGTCCCGTGGGTGTGCCCGGACTCCCCGAGCCCGTCCGGGAGTTCGCCGAGCAGCCGGGAGGCGCCGGCCCCGCGTGCCCACTGCTCCAGCCCGTCGTAGAGCGGCAGCAGCCAGGCCGGCGCGCGCCCGGGGGCGCTGACCACGAGCGAGGCGAGGTCGCCGGGCGGCGTCCAGGGGGCCCGCCAGGCGGTGGCGAAGGCGAGCAGGTCCCCGTGGAGGCCGGGCTGGACCAACCGCACCCGCCCGTGCCCGGTGAGCCGCCCCCGCTGGTCGGTGGAGAGTTCGTCCGCGTCCGGCAACGCCGCGTCCCGCTCCCGGAGTTCGGGCACCGTCACGGTCGCGGGCCCCTCGGCCGACAGCAGCTCGGCCAGTGCCGGATAGTCGACGGCGGGCAGGAACGGGCGGATCACCCGTGGCCGCCGTGAAGAAGCAGATGAATCACATGTGACACTGTACTGATCTCGGGTCGGCGCCGTGGGGATTTTCCGAGCCGGACGCCACCCCGGCCGAACACCGCCCGTCGGCCGACGCCGCCCGCTGGCCGAACACCGCCCGCCGACCGCGTGCCGCCCCGGCCGGGGCGGGGGCGGTCACCCGGTGGGGTGGAGAATGCCGGATTCCCCGGCGGGCGGCCGCAGCGGGCAGTACGGTGCCCGCATGACCGTGCTCGTCCGCCGTCGTCACATCGACTTCGGCCGCGTCCACTCCACCGGCTGTCCGGTCATCGTCTGATCGTCCGAACCACCCGGCCCGTCCGGCCGCGCCGCCCCCTCCGGGCGCCGTCCGGGGCCGTCCTCCGCCCGTGCACCCGCGCGCACTTCCGCGCGCCGCTCCCCGTGCCCGGGCCGACCGCGATCCGACCGCACCGAAGGGACACCGGTCCGCCATGACCGACACCGCCACCGACCACTACCTGCGCAACAACGCCGACTACGCCGCGGCCTTCGACGGCCCGCTCCCGCTCCCGCCGGCCCGTCGTACGGCCGTCCTGGCCTGCATGGACGCCCGGCTCAACGTCTACGGCGCGCTCGGCCTCACCGAGGGCGACTCGCACGTGATCCGCAACGCCGGCGGGGTGGCGACCGACGACGCCATCCGCTCGCTGGCGATCAGCCAGCGGCTGCTCGGGACGCGGGAGGTCATCCTCGTCCACCACACCGACTGCGGCATGCTGACCTTCGCCGACGACGCCTTCCGCGAGTCGATCCGGGAGGAGACCGGGATCAAGCCCCCGTGGGCCGCCGAGGCCTTCGCCGACCTGGAGACGGACGTCCGGCAGTCGGCCGCCCGGATCCGCACCAGTCCGTTCGTCCCGCACACGGACGCCGTGCGCGGCTTCGTCCTCGACGTCGCGACCGGCCTGCTCAAGGAGGTCGTGCTC
>NZ_JBHVER010000408.1:0-2434 GCF_042802195.1 Kitasatospora sp. NPDC057500
GTCGTTCGACTGCCCGCCCTCGTCACGTCCGTACCGTCCGCCGGTACGGGCAGGAGGTCTCAGAATCCGCCGGTCTGCTCGTCGCGACGACGCTGCCAGCGCTGCTCGACCCGGTCCATCATCCCGGCCTTGCGACGGGGAGCGGCGGCCTGGCCACCGGGGCGCTGTGCCTGTCCGGCGGGCCCGCGGCGCCAGCCCGTCACAGCGAAGACGGCGCACCCGAGCATCACCAGGAAGCCCACCACGCTGACCCAGATCTGGTCGACGACCATGCCGCCCATCAGCAGGCCGATGCCGACCACGAAGCCGCCGATGGCCAGATACACCCGTCGACGGGTGTAGGTGCGCAGACCGGTTCCCTCAAGCGCCGACGCGAATTTGGGATCTTCGGCATACAGCGCTCGCTCCATCTGGTCGAGCAGTCGCTGCTCGTGCTCCGAGAGCGGCACGGAGTCCTCCTACTCGTCGGTCGCGGGTGCGACCGGTCCGCCGCCCCGGTCGGGGTGGCAAGTCCAAATCAGCCTTCAGAACACGCGGTCGGACGCCTGTGCGGGGGCCCGGGCCCGTGTCGTCCATATGCCCCGAGCGTCCGGCGGTCATGCTTCCGGCTTTACCCAGATCATACGGTCCACGGGCCCTTCGCGGAGCGGTCGACCACGCGTGGGCCCGGCCACTTCGGCGGCTCCTCGCCGCACCCACCTCAACGCGGCTGACTGCGGACAAGTGCCCGATCCATTGGAATCGGCCCGGACCTGGGGAGATCCCGAGGAGAAGACGGGGAGACGGGCGGGAGAAGCGCCGAAGGTCCGCCGGCGAACGACGGGAAGTCCGTCGGCGAACGGCGGTGGGACGGGGGCGGGCCGGCGGTGGTCCGGCGGTGGTCCGTCCGGTCAGCCGAGGGTGGCCAGCAGGTGAAGCTGGGTCGCCACCGCGTGGAAGGCCGGCTGCCCGGCGGCGGCCTCCTCCAGCTTGAGCAGCGCGTCCAGCGCGCCCGGCTCGGTGTCCACCAGGACGCCCGGCACCAGGTCGGCGAAGACCCGCACGCCGTGCACCGACTCCACCCGCAGCCCGGCCCCGGCCGCCAGCCGGTCCAGTTCCTCACCGGTGAAGCGGCGCGGCATCGGGTCGCTCGCGCCCCAGCGGCCGTCACCGGCGCCCAGCACCGCGCGGGCGTCGTCGAAGTGGCCGCCGAGCGCCCGGGCCAGCACGGCACCGTTGCGGTTGGCGGCCAGCAGGCTCACGAACCCGCCCCGGCGCAGGGTGCCGGCCAGGCTGCCGAGCGCCTCGGCCGGGTCGTCGACGACCTCCAGCACGCCGTGGCAGAGCACCGCGTCGACGGTGCCGGGCGCGACCAGGTCGGGGAGCGTCTGGGTGTCGCCCTGCACGGCGCGGACCAGGTCGGTCACGCCGGCCTCGGCGGCCCGCCGCTCCAGCGCGAACAGCGCGTCCGGACTCGGGTCGACCACCGTGACCCGGTGGCCCAGCCGGGCCACCGGCACGGCGAAGTTGCCGGTGCCGCCGCCGGTGTCGACCACGTCGAGCACCGGCTGGTCCAGCTCGGCCGCCCGCTTCTCCAGGGCGGCGCGCACCACCTCCCACACCACGGCGGTACGCAGGGCGCTGCGGGGACGCGTCGGGTACAAGGCGAGGCTCCTTGGCACGTGCAGTGTCGATCAGGTTGCCTCCACCTTAGGCCCTGTCCGTCCCTCACCCCGCCTCGCGCACCTCCGGCTGCCGGTCGTCGCCGCCGTCCGCGTCGTCCAGCGGCAGGCGCGGGGCGGGCGGGGCGGCGTGCAGGCCGAGCAGGCGCTCGACCAGGCGCAGGAACAGCGCCGAGTTGCGGACCAGGTCGTCCGCGTCCCGGGCCGAGGCCGCGCCGCGGATGCCGGCCTCGGCGGCCGCCCGGCGGCGCGCGCCCGCCGCGAAGTACGGCGCCCACTCGGCGAGCTCGGGCGCCACCTCGGGCAGGACCTCCCAGGCGCTGCGGATCGCCCGGCGGCGCCGTTCGCTCTTCTCCGGGCGCCCGCGCACGGCGAGCACCGCCGCGACGGTGCGCAGCGCCGCGAGGTGCGCGGCGGCGTACCGCTCCAGCGGGTCCTCCAGGGCGCGGGCCCGGGCGAGGGTGCGGTGGGCCTCGGCGAGCAGGTCGAGCGCGGCGGGCGGAGCGGCGGCCCGGCGCAGCACCGGGTGCACGTCGGCACCGGCGGACGGCCGGTGGGCGGAGGAGCGCGCGGCGCTCCCCGGTCGGTAGGCGGCGGAGTGGAGGCGGGCGGTGACGGGCTCAGGGTGGCTGATGGTCATGGTCTCCCCCGTTCCGAGGCAGCGCACGGGTCGGATGGCCCGCGCCCCTCCATCGTGAACGGCACCACTGACAATCGGGCCCCGGCCGGGCCTCCGGCCGCCCGGCAGCCGAAGCGCCGTCCCCCACGGACGG
>NZ_JBHVER010000409.1:0-2431 GCF_042802195.1 Kitasatospora sp. NPDC057500
GCCACCAAGAGGCCGGGGTGGGAAGTCGATGTCGTCGACTTCCTGCTCCGGGGGTTTTCTCCGGTGCCCCTTTGCTGCTTGTAAGGGGGCACCGGGACCGTGCCGTGCTGCTCGGAGTGGGAAGTCGGCCGGTCCGACTTCCCACTCCGGGCGGCTACTGGGGTATGCGGTGGCGGCCGTGGGGCTTGTGGTTGTGGGGGTTGGTTTCGAGGCTGAAGTGGCCGGCCTGGCGGGCGATCCAGGTGTACTCGGGGGTGCCGTCGGGGAGGGTGCGGAGTTCCCAGCGTCCGTGGCGGGTGATGGGCGGCGGGGGCGGGCCGACCTTGAGGGCGGTGACGACGCCGGTGACGACGGTGGCGATGGCGAGGGTGAGGAGGGTGGCGAAGGCGGCGCCGATGAGGAAGTTCACCGGTCCCTGATTCCTTCGCGCAGGAGAGCGAGGAGGTTGAGGAGGGTGGCGAGGGAGGTGTCGCCGAAGGAGATGAGGAGTCGGCCGTCGATGGTGGTGCCGTTGACGTGGGCGGAGCCCCACTGGATGCCGAAGGGCTTGCCGCGCTCGTGGAGTTCGCGTAGCAGGGCGGTGGCCTCGGGTTCGGTGTAGGTGCGGAGGTAGGTGTCGTGGGGGGTAAAGGGGGTGGTGTTCACGCGGCGGCGTCCAGCTCGAACCAGGTGATCTTGCCGGTCTTGGTGGGGGGTGGCGCCGAAGCGGTGGGTGAGGGCGCGGACGAGGTGGAGGCCCCGCCCGGAGAGGGCGTAGGGGTCGGTGGGGAGGCGGGGTTCGGGCAGGTCGGGGCTGTCGTCGCAGACCGCGACACGCAGGGTGGCCGGGACGAGGGAGACCAGGACGCCGGGGACGGGGCAGTCGCCCTGCTGCCAGGCGTTGACGAAGAGTTCCTGGAAGGCGAGTTCGGCGTCGTCGACGGTGTCGGTGCCAGCCGGCGGTGTGGAGGATGGAGCGGAGTTCGGCGCGGACGGCGGTGCAGTCGGGCGGGTCGAGGGCACGCATGAGAGACCTCCATGGAAGAGGTGAGAGGGGGAGGAGCGGGGGATTTCGATGGATGCGTCACCGTGAACGAGGCCGGCCCGGGCCCGGCTGCTCTGCGGTGCAAAGTGGGCAACATGCGCCTACTGCCCATGAGTTCAAGCATTACTGACGATCCATCGGATCGTTGTGGGATAGACCATACGGCACATCGACTTAAGTTTAGGTAACTTGGCGGAGGATTCCCTCTCCTGGGGGACGATGGCCTCGCGCTCGCGCTCCACGGCACACTGGGGCCACAGAACATCGAGAGGACGCTATGCCGGGTCGCCCGAACCCCACGCTTCGCCAGCGCCGACTGGGCGCCGAACTGCGAAGAATGCGCGAGCAGGCAGGTCTACGAGGTGGCGAACTCGCCAACCTGCTGGGCGTAAGCGCGGCCCAGGTGACGCAGATGGAGAACGGGAAGACCAGCGTCAATGCAGACCGGCTGCGCACGATCGCAGCAGCGTGCAAGTGCACCAACGAGCCGCTCATCGAGGCCCTCGTTGGGTTCGCGTCGTCACGGCCAAAGGGCTGGTGGGAGCGGTATCGAGGGACGCTTTCGACGGGCTTCCTTGAGGTTGCGGAGATGGAGGCCCATGCCCTGAAGATCTACACCTGGGCGACGACCTACGTTCCTGGCCTTCAGCAGACCGGCGCCTACGCTTCTGCAGTCTTCGCTCGCATCTCGCCACCGCTGCCTCAGCGTGACATCGATACCAGGACAGCGTTTCGGGTTCAGCGCCAGCAAGCCCTCCGATCCAGCGGTACGCCGCACGTGTCCTTCATCCACGAGGCGGCCTTGAGGATGCAGTTCGGTGGCCGGAGGGTCCTCGCCGAGCAGCTCGACAGCCTGATCGAGGATTCGGCTGCCGGGGTCTGCTCCGTGAGGGTCGTCCCATTCGACATGGACACTTTCCCCGGCGCCGGAGAGAACATCATGTTTGCTGAAGGGCTTGTCCCCGAGCTCGCGACCCTTCAGATGGACACGGCCCAAGGTGTTCTGTTCTTCGACGCCCCCGCTGACCTGGCCAGCCATCGAGCAACGTTCGCGCAACTGGACTCCCTCGCATTGCCCGATGATGAGTCGCGCGAGTTCATTCGAACCATCAGGGGGCGGTATGAGTAAGTTCGAGTGGCAGAAGTCCAGCTACAGCGGCGCATCCAACGAGTGCGTCGAGGTCCGGGCCTCGGACGATCTGATCGAGGTCCGCGAATCCGATGAACCTGGCACCACACTCGGTGTCGGTCCCGCTGTCTTTGCTGACTTGCTCAACTTGATCAAGGCAGGTGGACTCGACCACGACTCATGAGTTGGACGCCCCCTCGATCGTGCCGATCGAGGGGGCGTTGCCGTCTCGCGCATCGAGGAGAGGCCCCTTGCGAGCCGCAAGGGGCCAACGGAGC
>NZ_JBHVER010000410.1:0-2429 GCF_042802195.1 Kitasatospora sp. NPDC057500
CATGTGCACGCAGGACCTCGTGCGGCGGCGCTCCCGGACGAAACGGCGGAGGATGGCGAGGGCCGGAACCACCGCGGCCGACGACACCGAGGAGAACCGCCATGACGATCCGCCGGATGGACAACGTGCTCATCGTGGTCGAGGACCTGGACGCCGTCGTCGCGTTCTTCACCGAACTCGGCCTCGAACTGGAAGGCCGCTCCCCGGTCGAAGGACCTTGGGTGGAGCAGATCATCGGACTGGAGGACGTCCGGCAGGAGGTCGCCATGCTGCGCACCCCGGACGGCCACGGCCGGATCGAGCTGGCCGTGTTCCACTCACCGGAGCCGGTCAGGCCCGAGCCCCGGCAGGCACCGCCGAACACCCTGGGCATCCGCCGGGTCATGTTCGCCGTGGACGACATCGACGACACGGTGGTCCGCCTGCTCGCCCACGGCGCCGAACTCGTCGGCGAGGTGGTGCGGTTCGAGGACGTCTACCGGCTCTGCTACGTCCGCGGCCCCGAGGGGATCATCGTCGGGTTGGCCGAGGAGCTCGGCTGACCCGGCGGACGGGTGTCACACCCGAGGGCGCTGCCCGGTCATCCAGGTGACCGCCGGGGCAAACGCCCCGGCCCGTTGACCTCAGGAGGACCCATGCACGCCCGTATCACCAAGGGCCTGGCCGTGTTCGCCGCCGTGGCCGCGGCGCTGTCGATCTCCGTGGCCTCGGCCGGGCCCGCGGCCGCCGTCGACTCGGTCGTCGTCTGCCGGAACACCCACTTCGACGACTGCATTGTCGCCGGCGGCTGGGTCACCGACCCGCTCAAGAACCTCGGTTCGGGCGCGCGTTTCCAGGACTCCATTTCCTCCATCGTCAACATGAGCGGATCGCGGATGTGCTTCTGGGAGCACAACGGCTTCCAGGGCCAGTACATCCGGCTGGACACCGGGCAGCAGCTCGCCGACCTGGGGGCGAGCGGCTTCAACGACCGGATCTCCTCCTGGAAGGCCTGCTGACACCGGCCGCCGGGCCCGGCGCCCCGCGCACGTCGCGGGGCGTCAGGGCAGCAGCAGGCCGGCGAGTTCGTCGAGCAGTTCGGCGACGCGCCGGGCCCGCTCCGGCTCCGGGACGGCCTTCGCGATGACGGGCTCCGCGGGCCGCGCGACGTGCTCGCGGATGGTGCGCCGGGCCCAGTCGGAGACCGTCAGCAGGGTGCGCCGCCCGTCCCGCGGATCGGCGGCGGCCTCCAGCAGTCCGCGCTCGCGCAGCCGGGCGACCGAGACCGAGACATGGCTCTGCGCGAAGCCGGTCCGGGCCTGGATGTCCCGGACCGAGGCCGCGGGGTGGCGGTACACGTCGGCGACCACGGCGATCTCGCCGGGGGTGAGGTGCTCGGACGCCGGATCGATGATCATCTCGCGGCCGAGGTCGGTCAACCGCTTGCCCAGTCTGAGGAGTTGCACGCCGTCCATGCCGGCAGACTACATCTTCACAGATGCATCGGCAGCGATATAGATTGCCCTGCCATGACGACCTCCGAACCGCTGCGCCCGGTGTCCCGCACCGCCCTGTCCGTCGCCCTGGTCCGGGCCTACGAGAGCGCCCGCCCCGACCCGCTCTTCGACGACCCGTACGCCGCCGCGTTCGCCGCCGCCGCCGACGTGCCGCTGCCCGCCGCGGGCCCGGCCGGCGGTCTCGCCGAGGCACTGGTCGCCCAGGGCGTCCTGCGCACCCGCTTCTATGACGACCGCCTGCTCGCCGCCGGCGCCGACCAGGTCGTGCTGCTCGCGGCGGGCCTGGACACCCGCGCCCACCGGCTGGACTGGCCGGCCGGGACGAGGGTGTTCGAACTCGACCTGGGCCCGGTGCTGGCCTTCAAGGAACGGGTCCTCGACCGCCTGGGCGCCGAGCCCAGGAGCAGGCGCACCGTCCTGCCCGCCGACCTGCTGGAACCGCACTGGCCCGCCCGCCTGGCCGGCGCCGGATTCGACCCGGCGAGGCCCTCGGCCTGGCTGGCCGAGGGCCTGCTGGTCTACCTCACGCCCGAGGAGGCGGCCGGCCTGCTCACGGCGGTCGCCGCGCTGGCCGCCCCCGGCAGCCGGCTGCTGCTGGAGCAGGGCCGGGACGTCACCGCCGTGCCCCACGACCCGTCACTCGCCCACCTCACCGACCTGTGGCGCGGCGGCCTCGGCCCCGGCACCCGGGACTGGCTCGACGGGCACGGCTGGACCACCGGCCTCACCACCCTGGAGCAACTCGCCCGGCGCCACGCCCGTCCGCTGCCCGGCCCCTCCGACGCGGGCTTCATCGAGGCGGTCCGGCGCCCGGGGGACTGAGGGCGCGGGCGGCCGCCTCAGAAAGTGTTGGGTAATCGGGTGATCACTCGTTCTTGAGGTCGTCGGCGAGGCGGCGGGCTGCTTCGGTCTCGATGGGGCCGCGGGGTTCGA
>NZ_JBHVER010000411.1:0-2374 GCF_042802195.1 Kitasatospora sp. NPDC057500
GTTCCAGACCCTCCGCTGCTGGCTGGTCCCGCCGGACCGGCCGGCCGGCGCCCCGCCCCGGCCGCCGCACCCGCTGCTGGGCCCGCCGGTCGAGCTGGCTGAGGGCAGCGGGCAGTGGTTCGACCAGACCCTCGCCGGCCCGGCCGCGGCCGAGGCCGGCGGCGCCCTGCTCGCCCGGGTGCACGGCGGCCCGGCGCTGTCCGCGGCGGCACTGGTGGACTGGGCGCTCGCCGCCGTCCGACGGCCCGACGCCGGGCCCGGGGCGCCGCGCGCGCTGTGGGACGTGGAGCTGGACGCCGCGGCGGCGCTGCCCGCCGAGGGGCAGCTGCGGTTGCAGACCCTGCGGGAGGCCGGCGCGGGCGGGCGCACCCTGGTGCGCGGCTTCGCCCACCTGGGCGGGCGCTGGGCCCGGCTGGTGAGCGCCACGGCCGCCGCCGAGCCGGACGGCCCGGACAACCCCGCCCCGGACCTGGAGGACCTGCGCTCCGGGCTCCGGGCCCAGGACGTGGACGCCTGGTACGACCGGCTCTGGCGCGAGGGCGTCGAGACCGCCGGTGCCGCCACCGTCACCGAGCTCCGGCAGAGCGGCGACGACCTCCTCGCCCGGCTGCGGCACGAGGAGGCCGGCGACGGCCTCCAGCCGCTCCTGGAGGCGGTGTTCACCCTGGCGGCGGCCTTCCACGGAGGCCCGGCCACGCCCGTCGCCCTGGACCGCCTCGCCGTCGCCGGCCCGCTGCCGGCCGAGGTGTGGGCGCACGTCCGGCACCGAGCCGACGGCTCGTTCACGCTCGCGCTGCTCTCCCCCGACGGCGCCCCGCTGGCGGCCGTCGAGGGCCTGCGGCTGCGGCCGGTCGCCCCGGCCGAGACCTCCGGACGGGCCGCGACCGCCCTGCGCCACCACGCGTTCGGCTGGCAGCCGCTGCCGGCGGCCGGCGGGCTCGCCACCATGGCGGCGCCCGAGGGCAGTTGGCTGGTCTTCGGCACCGACCCCGGGCAGGTGCGGAGCCGGCGCGCCCGGCTCGCCCTGGAGGGCGTCCCCGCCCTCGCCGTCCTCCCGGACGCCGGCGCCGCCGCCGGCGATCCGGAGACCCTGCTGGTCGCGCCCGAACTCCCGGACTCGCTCGACCAGCTGTGGGCGCAGCTGCGCCGCCGCGGGACCACCGTCGCGGGCCTGCTGCTGTACGGTCCGGACCCGGCGGGCGCCGGCGGCGAGCCGCTCGCGGAGGGCGAGGGGCGGTCCGCCCGGCACGGATTCGCCTTCCTCCAGGGCTTCCTGCGCGAGTTCGCGGCCCAGCACCCCACGGTCGTGCTCTGCTCCACCGGAGCGCTGGCCCCCCGCTCCCCGGAGGCCGCCGCGCCGCGCCCGGAGCAGTCGCTGCTCACCGCGCTGGCCCGGACCGTCACCTGGGAGCACCCGGGGCTGGCCTGCGTCCAGGTCGACCTGGAGCCGGGCGCCGCGGAGCCCGACGCCGGCACCCTGGTGCGGCACGCGGCGGGCGTCGCGGGCTCCGGCCTGCTGGCCGTCCGCGGCGGGCGCTGGTACGAGGCCCGGCTCCAGGAGGGCCCGCTGCCCGGCGAGGACCAGGAGGGCGTCAAGATCCGTCCGGACGCCGGCTACCTGGTGGTGGGCGGCGACCCGGCGGAGGCCTCGGCGGTGGTCGGCTGGCTGGCCGGCCAGGGCGCCCGCGCGGTGGCCGTGGCCGGGCCCGGACCAGTGGCCGTCGACGACGAGCGGGTGGAACTCCTGCACGTCGAGGGCGACTTCGGCGATCCGGCGGCCGTCGCCGCGCTGCTGGAGCGGGTCGACCGGGAGCTGCCGCCGCTGCGGGGTGTCGTGCACCTCGCCGACCCGGCGCCGCAGGCCCCGCTGGACGGCTGGGACTGGGCCGACTTCAGCACCGCCGTCGGCCGCGGCGTCCGGGGCCCCTGGCAGCTGCACCGGCAGACCTGGGGGCTGGACTTCCTGGTGTTCTCCAGCCCGGTCACCGCGCTGGCCGGCCACCCGGGCGAGGCGGTGGCCACCGCGGTCGACGCCTACCTGGAGGCGCTCGCCCACGAGCGGCGGCGGCAGGGCCTGCCCGCGCTGAGCGTCGCCTGGGGGCCCTGGCAGGAGGCCGGGCGGCCCGCGACGGCGGCCCTGGCGGAGTCCGGGATCCACCCGGCACCCGCCGGCGCGGCCCTCGGCGCGCTCGGCCGGCTGCTGACCGGCTCCGCGCCGCGCGCGGGCCTGGCCCGGGTCGACTGGGAGCGCCTGGTGCGCGCGGCCCGCCGCGGCCGGCCGTACGCGCCGCTGGAGGCGGCGGACGCGGACGGCGACGAGAAGCCCGTCAGCTTCGGCCAGCGGGCCTGACGGAAAAGCCGTGGTGCCCCGCTC
>NZ_JBHVER010000412.1:0-2317 GCF_042802195.1 Kitasatospora sp. NPDC057500
CCGGAACGGGAGGCGCGGGGCTCGCGCCTTTTCCCGGTTCTTCGCGGGCGGGCCGTCCGCGCGGCGCGATCCGGCCCTCGTTCTTTTGTGTGGCAAAACCGGGCATCCCGTACCCCATGAGTGGGGGACCGGCGGTACGCGCTTCTTTCGAGTGGCCGTGCACTGTTAGAGTCCGTGGAGTTCCCTTGTAGGCTGCGCATAGGCTCGCCTGTGCCGTCTGTAACGGAGCCCGTTCCGCAAAACTCCCATTCAGGACCGACCCTCCCGCCGACGACGCGCGGGAGGCGCAGGAGGCACCGTGCTCAGTGCGTTCGCGCGGGCGTTCCAGACGCCCGACCTGCGCAAGAAGCTGCTGTTCACGCTGGGCATCATGGTGCTGTTCCGGCTGGGCTCACATGTCCCCGTCCCCGGGGTGGACTTCCAGGCGGTGCACGCCTGCCTGAAGGACAACGAGAACAACGGCCTGTTCGGGCTCGTCAACCTGTTCAGCGGTGGCGCGCTCCTCCAGCTGACGATCTTCGCCCTCGGCATCATGCCGTACATCACGGCGAGCATCATCCTCCAGCTCCTCACCGTCGTGATCCCGCGACTCGAGGCGCTGAAGAAGGAGGGGCAGGCCGGCCAGGCGAAGATCACCCAGTACACCCGCTACCTGACCATCGCGCTCGCCGTGCTCCAGGGCACCGGCATCGTCGCGACGGCCTCCAGCGGCGCGCTGTTCTCGGGCTGCGTCTACGCCAACCAGATCGTGCCGGACACCGGCGTGTTCCGGATCGCCGTGATGGTGCTGACCATGACCGCCGGCACCACGGTGATCATGTGGCTCGGTGAGCTCATCACCGACCGCGGCATCGGCAACGGCATGTCGCTGCTGATCTTCACCTCGATCGCCGCGCAGTTCCCGTCCTCGATGTGGGCCATCAAGGGCTCCGGCACCATCGGCGGCGGCTGGGTCGAGTTCTTCTCGGTCATCGCGGTCGGCGTCATCGTCGTGATGCTCGTCATCTTCGTCGAGCAGGCCCAGCGCCGGATCCCGGTCCAGTACGCGAAGCGGATGATCGGACGCCGGGCCTTCGGCGGGACCTCGACGTACATCCCGCTCAAGGTGAACCAGGCCGGTGTCATCCCGGTCATCTTCGCCTCGTCGCTGCTGTACATCCCGGCCCTCGTGGTCCAGCTGACCAACAGCCAGGCGGGCTGGGCGGTGTGGATCAACCAGCACTTCGTGCGCGGTGACCACCCGATCTACATGGCCACCTACTTCCTGCTGATCGTCTTCTTCGCCTTCTTCTACGTCGCCATCTCCTTCAACCCCGAAGAAGTCGCCGACAACATGAAGAAGTATGGTGGGTTCATCCCGGGTATCCGGGCCGGCCGTCCGACGGCCGAGTACCTGAACTACGTGCTCACCCGCATCACGTGGCCGGGTTCGCTCTACCTGGGCCTGATCGCGTTGATCCCGATGATCGCCTTGGTCGCCTTCGGACAGCAGACCAACTTCCCGTTCGGCGGCACCAGCGTGCTCATCGTCGTCGGCGTCGGACTCGAAACTGTGAAGCAGATCGAGAGCCAGCTCCAGCAGCGCAATTACGAAGGGTTCCTCCGCTGATGCGTATCGTCCTCGTCGGACCCCCCGGGGCCGGGAAGGGTACTCAGGCGCACCTGCTCGCCAAGACCCTGTCCATCCCCCACATCTCCACCGGCGACCTGTTCCGCGCCAACATCGGCCAGGGCACCCCGCTGGGTGTCGAGGCCAAGAGCTACATGGACGCGGGCCGCCTGGTGCCCGACGAGGTCACCATCGGGATGGCCAAGGACCGCATGCTCCAGGAGGACGCCGCCGGCGGTTTCCTGCTGGACGGCTTCCCGCGCAACCTGGGCCAGGCGAAGGCGCTGGACGAGTTCCTCGCCGAGCAGGGCATCGAGCTGGACGGCGTGCTGGACCTGGAGGTCCCCGAGGACGAGGTCGTCCGCCGGATCGCCGGGCGCCGGCTGTGCCGCAACGACGGCGGCCACGTCTTCCACGTCGACTACAACGCGCCGAAGACCGAGGGCGTCTGCGACGAGTGCGGCGGCGAGCTGTACCAGCGCTCGGACGACACCGAGGAGGCCGTGCGGACCCGGCTGGAGGTCTACCACACGGAGACCGAGCCGATCATCGACTACTACCGCCAGCAGGGCCTGATCGCCACGATCCCGGCCCTCGGCAAGGTGGACGAGGTCACGCAGCGCGCGATCGAGGCGCTGAAGCAGGACAGCTGAGTTTTTCGCGACGCCGTACGGCCGCGTTGCCCGCTCCTGGGCAGCGCGGCCGTAC
>NZ_JBHVER010000413.1:0-2314 GCF_042802195.1 Kitasatospora sp. NPDC057500
GGGTGCGGGTGGATCAGAAGAGCACGTCGGTGCAGGAGTAGAACGCGTTCGCCGTGTCGGCGACGTCCCAGACCGCGACGACCACGTGGTGCCCGGTGCGGCCCGTGGGGAGGGTCGCGGTGTGGGTGGTGATGGCGGCGGGTTGACGGCGGTTGTACGGAACCGTCAGGAACGGCGTGAGGTCCAGGCTGGCCCGGGTGATCTTCTGGGTCGGGTCGTAGCCCTGCTTGGTCAGGAAGTACCGGAAGTTGGTGGTCGAGTGCCGGGCCTCGATCTCCCAGGTGAAGGTCTGCTGGGCGCCGCCCGTCACCTTGGTGGTCGGCCAGGCCCCGTTGCGGGGGTTGTCCAGCGGCGCCCAGCGGGCGTCACCGCCCGCGCAGATGGTGCCGTCGACGGGACCGCGGGCCGGGAAGCCCTTCAGGCCCTCGACGCTCTGCGGCTCCCACTGGATGTCGCCGCAGTTCTGGACGACACCGGCGCCGCACAGGGCCGAACGGCTCGGCGGGAGGTTGATGAACCCGTGCGAGTTGGCCGGGACGGCCATCGCGAGCGGGACGGCGACCGCGGCCAGGGCCGCGCCGACCATGTGGCGTTTGCGCATGATGCTCCTCCGTGGGGGGATGGAGAGTGTGCCCGACGCAGCAGGCGGCGCGCGTGGGGGTGCGCCAGCCCGGGGATCTTGGCATGCCTGCGCCAGGTGAATGCCCATACCGTAGGGAGCGCGACGACCGTCGTCAATGGTCTGGACCAGTTTGACGTTCGGTCAATCTGCGGTCGTCGCAAGGGCTTTCCGGGAGGGATCCCCGGGTCCGGGCGAGGCGGTTCCGACCGGCACGCGCCGACACCGCGGCGCCCTGGGGACGCACGACCCACCGCGGGCACGAGCGCCGGCGAAAGCCGTTGTGCGGAAGCGGCGTTGATCGGGTAGCGTGCCGGGCATGTCGAGTCCCGAGTCGGACGAGGTGGGGGCTTTCGGTCACACGCCGTCAGCCCCCTGAACCCCCGATGAGCCCCTGAGTCCGCCGGCCCTGCCGAGCGGGCCGGACGCGCGTGGTCGCGGGTGTCCCGGGTGCTGGCCGCGGTGACGTGACGAGTCACCTTTTCGTGCCTCTCCTCACCTCGGAGCCATTCGATGCCTCTTTCGCTGTACCTGCTCGCCGTGGCGGTCTTCGCCATGGGCACCTCGGAATTCATGCTCTCCGGCCTCCTGCCGGACATCGCCACGGACCTCGGCGTCACGGTCGGCGCCGCCGGCACGCTCACCTCGGCGTTCGCGATCGGGATGGTCGTCGGCGCACCGCTGACGGCGGTACTCGCCCGCGCCCTGCCGGCGCGGTGGGGACTGCTCGGGTCCGTCCTGCTCTTCGCGGCGGCGCACGGTGCGGGCGCCATCGCCCCGAACCTCACGGTCCTGCTCGCGACCCGGGTGGTCGCCGCGCTCGCCAACGCGGGGTTCCTCGCCCTCGCCCTGACGACCGCCGCCGCCCTGGTGCCCGCCGACCGGAAGGGACGCGCACTCGCCGTCCTGCTGTCGGGCACCACGGTGGCCACGGTCGCCGGCGTCCCGGCCGGGGCGGCGCTGGGATCGGCGCTCGGATGGCGGGCCGTCTTCTGGGCCGTCGCCGCACTCTGCCTGCCGGCCGCCATCGGGATCGTCGCCGGCGTGCCGACGGGGCGCAGCCCGCGGGACGGCGCCGAACGGCCTGCCGTGCGGGCGGAGTTCGCACGCTTGGCCAGTCCCCGGCTGGGGGCGGTGATGCTGCTCGCCGCGCTGGTCAACGCGGCGACCTTCGCCAGCTTCACGTACCTCGCGCCCGTGGTCACCGGCCCCGCCGGGCTGGACGAATCGTGGGTCCCGGTCGTCCTCGTGCTGTTCGGCGCCGGCTCGTTCACCGGCGTCACCGTGGCCGGGCGGCTGTCCGACCGGCACCCCGGCCCGGTCCTCGCCGTCGGCGGCGCACTGCTGCTGATCGGGTGGCCGGCCCTCGCCGTGCTGGCCGACCGGCCGGCGGCGCTGCTCGCCCTGGTGTTCGTCCAGGGAGCGCTGTCGTTCGCGGTCGGCGGCACACTGATCACCCGCGTCCTGTACGAGGCCGCCGCCGCCCCGACGCTGGCCGGCGCCTGCGCGACCGCCGCCCTCAACGTGGGCGCCGCCGCCGGCCCCCTCGCCGGCGCCACCTCCCTGGCCACGACGGCCGGGGAGCGCGGGCCGTTCTGGCTGGGCGGACTGCTGGTCCTGGCCGCGCTGTCGCTGGCCGCCGCTCCCCTCCGCCCGGCGCTCCGCTGACGCAGCCGCACCGGCGCGCGGCCGTCC
>NZ_JBHVER010000414.1:0-2295 GCF_042802195.1 Kitasatospora sp. NPDC057500
GGAATCACGCTGTGAGCAACGCAGGCAGTTACTGGTACGCACTGATCCAGCTCCCGAACACGATGGTACGCAACGCGCTGTTGCCAACACCAACCTCCTTCACGCAGCGGCCAAAGACCGCACTCTTGCTACCCCTTCCTGCCGATGATCACGAGACTGCCATCAGGCCGTACGAGGAGCTTCTTAGGTGCATTGCACGTCAAATTAGGCGCACCTATCTCAGGGGACACTCCAGCTGCCGAGTCCATGCCATGAGAACAGTAGGCGGCGGCCGCACTCAGCGAAACAGATGGGCTCCAGTGACTCTAAGGCCGCACCTATGCTGTAGAGGCCAGGCATACGCCGTATGGCTACTGCAGCGGCGCGAGGAGCTTCGCGAGATCTCCGAGCGGATGAGCGTGTCTCGCATGGATCGTCTCCTTGGGCATCGACGCTCTGAGGTCCCTATGCGGTTGCCAGATCTGCACGCAACGGCGTCCAGTTACATAAGCTCGTTTGAGGCGTGGATTGCAAACCTTGCCCGTCTACATTCACTGATCGACCGTTCCAACAGGCAATCGGTGCTGTATGAGCAATTCCGCTGTTCTCCGAACTGGGCGCTGCATCAGCCGGGTGCCAGCAAAAGCTGCCCTATTCACCTGCGTCTGGACCAACAGAAGAACCGTGCTTATTGCGACAGGGGCCGCGTTCGACAGGAGGATCTAGCGTATGTCATCGCTCTGGGGCGAGAAAGGGAGCGGATTCTCAAGCGGGTCGATAAGATGCGCGATGACCCCACGGACATCACGCCAGACATCCTTCTCTGAGTGTGCCAGGCGGCCCTGACGCTAGATCGCCGGCGGCTGCATGAAGAACCACGTTGCCGGTCGCGTCGTTCGATACTATCTGACGAGTAGGCGAACTGACTTTGAGATGCTCCAGTACCTCAATCTAAGGGCTGAGGGTCACTGGCAGAACTGACGGGAAACCCGCGCGCATTGCGTTACCACGCCAGCAACAGCGACCAATCCGCAAAACTGCGGCCATCAAGCATTCCTGGCATGCGGGCCTCAACGTCCAGCCAGGCCAAGCGGTGGTGACGCGGACCTCTCGTGAGGGAGGGGGGGGGCGTGCGCGTGGCATACTTTTGTACCGCAGGCGCCAGCGTGAGGAATCTACCTCATGCGCCCGATACTTCCCAAACCTGTTGAGTGCCCCCGTTGCTATTCGCGGGGCGTCAACGATCGACCTGCTCAGGTCAGTGGGATTTCATTCCCACGCGGTACGCTTTCAATCGACAACTGGCACAGAGGTTTGCTTGAGCGTGTTTAGCCAATCGTTTTGCAGGCTGGCGTGCGCTGTGCGCGGGGCGTGTTCCTCACTGACGGCGCGAGAGAGCTCCAGCAGCTCCTGCGCGAGCACCGCCGCGGCATCCAATTTGACCTGGGTGTCAAATACCCTGCGCGATCCATCTGGGGTCTGAAGCGTCTTCGCGTAAGCAGGATTGGCGACCAGATACACGAAGTAGTCGGTCGTTGCTGCGAGGATGCTGAGTTCCTTAACGATACCCGCCTGCAGAGTTCCAGCAGCAGCGTTCCACAGTGCAGAGGCAATGTCATAGCTGCTGATTTCAACTTTCTTTCCGTCGCTGATGGCGTCCGCCTTCAGTGTCTTGCAAAGCCTAATGGCCTTTTTAAGCCCGCCCCACGTTTCGTCATCACGTTCGCGCAGGCGTCGCAGATACAGGAAGGGCAGGTTGTGGATCAACTGACGCGCAGGCTTGTCGAGGATGTTGACGCCCCGGAAGTCCTCGGACTGTGTCCGCTGATACTCGGCGGTGTCATTCCATGAAGCTGGCACAACATCAACTTCGCGACGCAGAGATCCACCCGACAGCCGGATGGCCTTGGCACCTGTGCAGTCGACTTCCGCCGCCGGATAGGCGTCCTTCAGCGCCGCCTCCAGTCGGTGACGCAGATCGAGCAATGTATCGACGGCTGACGGCAGGTACGGGTTACGGTAGTGCCCAGCCAGCGCCAAGACCCCCGTCGCATCGTAGTGATGGAACCGCTGCTCCAGAACCAGGAAGTCGACATCACTGACGCCGCGGATATGAATGTTGCCCGGAACGGAGCCCTGCAGACGGAACGTACAGCTCAGCCCATCGCGGTCCAATCGCGTTGCAATTTGCGCTTGCACACGCTCGGCCTCGGCAACACTCAGGGCGGTGTAGCTGGCGGCTACTGCTTGCATGGCGCCCAGTGCATAGCGCGTATGGTACCCACTACTGCGTTTCTGATAGGTCTCGCTCAGGTG
>NZ_JBHVER010000415.1:0-2289 GCF_042802195.1 Kitasatospora sp. NPDC057500
GCGCACTTGACCGAAGGTCAAGTGCGCCGCCACACCTCGCTCTAGTAAAACGACAAGGAGGTCTCGCACTTCACCTTGAGATCGAAGAACAATCCGCACACCAGCCACTCAAGCATCGAGTGGCGACGAACCTGCGGCCATACCTGGGGACCATTTTGGGACCACCCGGGACCAAAAAAACGAGCCCGAAAACCAGCAAGAGCGGGCCCTTGGTTTCCCAAGTACCCGCTCTCACAAGCGACTTCACAGTCGGGACGACAGGATTTGAACCTGCGACCCCTTGACCCCCAGTCAAGTGCGCTACCAAGCTGCGCCACGTCCCGTGGTCTCGTGGCCCGGGCGGAGCCTGGGGGGCTCTGCTTCGGGTTTCTCGACCTTGTCGGCCGGTTGTCCCGGCGACGAGGAAAACAATACAGCACGTCGGGGGGTGCTCGCTGCAGGGTTCTGGGGGTGGGGTGGTCAGGGGGTGGGGTGGCGGGCGTCGTAGCGGAGGAAGGCGGGGCGGCGGGCGGCGAGGAGGAGGATGGCGACGACGCAGGCGAGGCCGCCGCTGACGACGGAGACGGTCGGGCTGGTGAGGGAGGCGACGGCGCCGGATTCGAAGTCGCCGAGGCGGGGGCCGCCGGCGACGATCACGATGAAGACGCCCTGGAGGCGGCCGCGCATGTCGTCCGGGGCGGCGACCTGCATCATCGTGTTGCGGAAGATCATGCTGATGGTGTCGGCGCAGCCGGCGGCGGCGAGCAGGAGGAGGCCGAGCCAGAGGTTGCGGACCAGGCCGAAGGCGGCGATGGCGAGGCCCCAGGCGATCACGGCGGCCAGGACGGCGGCGCCCTGGCGGTGGATGCGGCCGACCCAGCCGGAGAAGAGGGCGCCGGCCAGGGCGCCGACGGCGGGGGCCGCGGCGAGCAGGCCGACGGTGCGGGCGTCGCCGCCGTAGAAGGTGACGGCGAGGGCCGGGAAGAGGGCGCGCGGCATGCCGAAGATCATCGCGGCCAGGTCGGCGAGGAAGCTGGTGCGCAGGTTGGGCTGCTCGCGCAGGAAGCGGAGGCCGTCGAGGACGGAGGCCCGGCCCTTGCGCTCGCCGAGCGGGAGCATGGCGGGCAGGCGCCACATCGCGTAGAGGGTGGCTCCGAAGGCGACGGTGTCGACGAGGTAGGCGGCCTGGACGCCGAAGGCGCCGATGAGGACGCCGCCGAGCATGGGGCCGACGGTGAGGCCGAGGTTCATGCTGACGGTGTTCAGGGCGTTGGCGGCGGGGAGCTGATGGGCGGGGACCAGGCGCGGGATCATCGCCGAGCGGGCGGGTGAGGCGAGTGCGAAGAAGCCGGCCTGGAGGGCGACGGCCGCGTAGAGGACCGCGACCAGGCCGAGGCCGGCGAGCGCCTGGGCGGCCAGGACGGCGGAGACGGCGGAGAGGCCGGCCGCGCCTATCAGGCCGAGGCGGCGGCGGTCGGCGGTGTCGGCGATGGCTCCGCCGTAGAGGCCGAAGGCGACCAGCGGGATGAGCGAGAAGAGGCCGACCAGGCCGGTGGCGAAGGTGGAGCCGGTCAGGTCGTAGACCTGGACGGAGACGGCGACGGCCGTCATCTGCTGGCCGACCGAGGAGACGGACTGCCCGAACCAGACCCGCCGGTAGTCGGCGTGGTCGCGCAGCGGGCTCAGGTCGGCGAAGGCGCTACGGGCGAGCCTTCGGTACCAGGCAGGTGGCGAAGCGAGGGAGGCGGGAGAAGGGATGGAGGAAGTGGCGGGGGAAGGAGAAGGGGAAGGGGTGGGGGAAGGGGTGGGGGCGGCGTCGGAGGGAGTGGGTGGCGAGTCCCCGTCGGCCTCGGAATTGGCAGGATGATTGGTCGACACAGTGGACCATCGTGGCCCCGGCCGGGCCGGCCGCCGACACCGGGGTGGGGTGCGCGCTTGCGCGCGACCACGCCGTGCCGCTCCATCGGTTCCAGGCGGGGGGCGTCGGGCCCTCCAGCTTCAAGGCGGCGAGCACCGTCCACGCGGCGAAGGTCGTGCGGCGGCCTCGGCGAGTGCTCCTAGGACGACGCCCGACAGGACTTCGCGGCCAGGTGCAGCTTGGGCGCGACACCGGCGTCGGCCTCGGTGGCGACCCGCCCTGCGCCTCGCTGGTCGGGCTCTCCTGAGGCTCTCAGCGAGAGCGGGGAGAAGGGAAGTCGGGCGGGGCCCGCGGGGCGGGGCCCGCCCCCCCCCCACCCGGGGGGGGCCGGCGTCGCCCCCCCCACCCCCCCCCAGTCCACCCCGGGTGCGGGGGGCGGGGACCGGGCGCGG
>NZ_JBHVER010000416.1:0-2193 GCF_042802195.1 Kitasatospora sp. NPDC057500
CCGCTGACCCGCAGGTCAGCGGGGGCGTCCGGGCTCCCGGGGAACCTTAACGGCGGCTCAAGCCGCAACATCACCCCTTGACGGGGTAGTTGGTCTAGTCCATTTTAGTGCCCAGGTGCAGGGAGCCCCTGAGCCGGCGTCAGCGGTCCGCCGCTGACGCCGGTTCGGCCTATCCCGGCGTCCGTCAAGGCATGTTCCGCTCGATTCCCCCATCCAATTCTGTCATGTCCCGGTCGTACGGCCCCACCCCGTACCTGCGTCCCGGGGCGCGTCGGAATCCCCCACACCCAGGAGTCACGCACCCATGCTCCGTTCACGCATCGAAAGGGCCGGGGCGCCGGTTCAGGAGGGCGGCCGTCGCAAGCGGTCCAAGAGCCTGACCGCGATCGCCGCCGGTACCACGGCCTCCCTGCTGCTCGGCGCGGGCCTCGCCCTCACCGGCGGCGCCACCGCCAACGCCGCGGTCGGCAACAGCACCGGCGCGCCCGCCACCAGCGGTGGCATCAAGGTCGCCTACTTCGACCAGTGGTCGATCTACTCGAACGCGTACTACGCGAAGACGATCCAGGACACCGGCGTCGCCGGGAAGCTGGATTACATGATCTACTCGTTCGCCAACATCCACCCCACCAACGGCACCTGTTTCCAGGCCACCAAGGCCGCGAGCCAGGACGAGAACAACCCCAACGCCGGTGACGGTGCGGCGGACGCGTTCGCCGACTACCAGAAGAGCTTCGGCCCGGACATCTCGGTCGACGGCGTCGGCGACGTCTGGGGCCAGCCGATCGCGGGCAACTTCAACCAGCTGAAGAAGCTGAAGGCGAAGAACCCCAAGCTCAAGATCCTGATCTCGCTCGGTGGTTGGACGTACTCCAAGTACTTCTCGTCGGCGGCCGCCACGGACGCCTCGCGCAAGAAGCTGGTCTCGTCCTGCATCGACATGTTCATCAAGGGCAACCTGCCGGTCGACGCCGGCTACGGCGGCCCGGGCTCGGCGGCCGGCATCTTCGACGGCATCGACATCGACTGGGAGTACCCGGGCGGCGGCGGCCACCTCGGCAACCAGGCGAGCCCGAACGACAAGCAGAACTTCACCCTGCTGCTGAAGGAGCTGCGCGACCAGCTCGACGCGCAGGGCAAGACCGACAGCAAGACCTACTACACCGCGGCCGCGGTGGGTGCCGGTCAGGACAAGATCAAGAACGTCGAGACCGACAAGATCGGTCAGTACCTCGACTTCCTCGACGTCATGACGTACGACATGCACGGCGGTTGGGAGGCCAAGGGCCCGACCAACCACCAGGCCCCGATCTACTCCGGCCCGAACGACCCGATGACGCCGGTCCCCGGCGGCACCGGCAAGTACTCGATCGACGCCGCGATCAAGGCCTACACCGTGGGCGACCCGCAGTACGGCATCGCGGGCGGCTTCCCGGCCAAGAAGATCAACGTCGGCGTGCCGTTCTACTACCGCGGCTGGACCGGCGTCCAGAACAACGGCAAGAACGGTCTGTTCCAGCCCGCCACCGCCCCGGCCCCGGGTGCGGCCCTGTCGGGCAACGTCCCCGGCATCCAGATGTACAAGGAGCTGGCCGGCTTCGTCGACAACCCGTCGAAGACCTACTGGGACGACGCGGCCAAGGCGACCTACTTCTACGACGGCAACGTCTTCTGGTCCGGTGAGGACGCCCGCTCGATCCAGGCCAAGCTGGACTACGCGCACTGCAACGGGCTCGGCGGCTCCTTCGCCTTCTCGCTGTACGACCTGGGCACCAAGACCGCGCTGTTCGACAAGATGGTCGAGGCGACCAACGGCTCGGCCGCGAGCTGCCCGGTCCCGCCGGTGACCCCGACGCCGACCACGACGCCGACCACCACCCCCACCACGACGCCGACCACGACGCCGACCACCACGCCCACCACGACGCCGACCACCACGCCGACCACTCCGGCCGGTTGCGCCGCCGCCCCGAGCTGGGACGCCGCCACCACCTACGCGACCCCGACCAAGGTCTCCTGGAAGGGCCGCTACTACACCAACAAGTGGTGGACCAAGGGCGACGACCCGAGCGCCAGCGGCCAGTGGGGCGTCTGGACCGACAACGGTCCCTGCTGACCCGCCACTGATCGCATGAGGGCCTGACGGACCCTCGCACCACCGCACGAAGAGTCCGGCCCGCCGGGGGAGTCCCC
>NZ_JBHVER010000417.1:0-2171 GCF_042802195.1 Kitasatospora sp. NPDC057500
TCGCGTGGGCATTCCCTTCTCGTTTACCTGGCCGGCCTGATCGACTCATTGTCTAACAGGCCGGCCATCGATCGTCTTCCCGGTCCTGTCGGTCCGCTCCCTCTCCAGCCCCTTGAAGGGGGAGCGGACCGGAACACCGCGGGGATGAGTGGCAGACGGCCGAGCGTCTCCCGGCCCGTCCGGGAGGCGCTCGATGCGCTGAGGGGTGCGGGCCGTCAGGCGGTGATGCCGGCGGCTGCGGCGAGGTCGTGCTTGATCGCCGCGAGGAGGTCGGCGGCGCGGGTGCGGGTGGCGGCGAGGTCGGCGGCGGAGGGGACCGGGAGGACGACCTCCAGGTAGCACTTGAGCTTGGGCTCGGTGCCGGAGGGGCGGACCACGATGCGGGCCGAGCGGACGGCGTCGCCGGCCAGGTAGTAGCGCAGGCCGTCGGTGGGCGGCAGGTCGGCGGAGCCGGCGGTGAGGTCGTCGGCGCGGGTCACGGTGAGGCCGGCCAGCGTGGTGGGCGGCTGCTCGCGCAGGGTGCGCATGGCGTCGGCGATGAGGGAGAGGTCCTCGACGCGGACGGAGAGCTGGTCGGTGGCGTGCAGGCCGTGCTCCAGCGCCAGGTCGTCGAGCAGGTCGGCCAGGGTGCGGCCGGAGCGCTTGAGGGTGGCGGCGAGCTCGGCGACCAGCAGGGCGGCGGTGATGCCGTCCTTGTCGCGCACGCCCTGTGGGTCGACGCAGTAGCCGAGCGCCTCCTCGTAGCCGTAGCGCAGGCCCTCGGCGCGGGAGATCCACTTGAAGCCGGTGAGGGTCTCCGCGTAGCCGAGCCCGGCGGCCTCGGCGATCCGGCCGAGCAGGGTGGAGGAGACGATGGTGGTGGCGAAGGTGCCCGCGGCCTTCTTGGCGACCAGCGCGGCGCCCAGCAGCGCGCCGACCTCGTCGCCGCGCAGCATCCGCCAGCCGCCCGCGCCCTGCCCGCCGCCGGCGGCGTCGCCGTCGGCGGGGACGGCCACCGCGCAGCGGTCGGCGTCCGGGTCGTTGGCGATCACGATGTCCGGTCCGGTCGCGGCGGCGGTGCGGAAGGCGAGGTCCATCGCCCCCGGCTCCTCCGGGTTGGGGAAGGCGACGGTCGGGAAGTCCGGGTCCGGCTCGGCCTGCTCGGCGACCACGGTGGGTGCGGGGAAGCCGGCCCGGTCCAGGGCGGCGAGGAAGGTGTCGCGGCCGACGCCGTGCATCGGGGTGTAGACGACGGCGAGGTCGCGGGCGCTGTGCGGGTCGACGATGGAGGCGGCGCGGTCCAGGTAGGCCTCGACCACCGACTCGTCGACGGTCTCCCAGCCGCTCGCGGCGAGCGGGACCTCGTGCAGCGAGCCGATCGCGTCGATCTCGGCGGCGATGCCCGCGTCGGCGGGCGGCACGATCTGCGAGCCGTCGCCCAGGTAGACCTTGTAGCCGTTGTCCTGCGGCGGGTTGTGGCTGGCGGTGACGGTCACGCCGGCGGCCGCGCCGAGGTGGCGGACGGCGAAGGCGAGCACCGGGGTGGGCAGCGGGCGCGGGAACAGCGCGGCGCGCAGGCCGGCGCCGACCACCACGGCGGCGGTGTCGCGGGCGAAGTCGTAGGACTTGTGCCGGGCGTCGTAGCCGATGACCACGAGGTCGCCGAGGCCCTGCTGCTTGACGTAGGAGACCAGGCCGGCGGCGGCCCGGACCACCACGGCGCGGTTCATCCGCATCGGGCCCGCGCCGAGTTCGCCGCGCAGGCCGGCGGTGCCGAACTGGAGGCGGCCGGCGAAGCGGTCGGCCAGGTCGGCCCAGGCGAGCTTGGCCGTGGCGTCGGCCTCGGGGTCCTCGGCGGCGGCGAGCAGCGCGGCGAGTTCCTCGCGGGTCTGCGGGTCCGGGTCCTCGGCGAGCCAAGTGCGGGCCCGGGCGAGGAGGTCGGTGGTGGTTGCCTGCGTCATGGCTGCGGCTCCATCGGGAAGTGCGTCGGAGGTCGGCCGGGGAGGGTGCCCCGGCCCTGGCCCGGTGGGACGGGCCGGGGGAGACGGGCGTGCGGAGACGGGCGTGCGGGGTCGGTCGGGACGGGACGGGACGAAACGTACGGCGCGGTGGCGGCGCGGTGCGGCGTCCGGCCGGGCGGGGCGTGTCGGACCGGCAGACGCGCACGGGGCCCGCGGTCGGGTGTGATCACC
>NZ_JBHVER010000418.1:0-2127 GCF_042802195.1 Kitasatospora sp. NPDC057500
GCCCAGGTGGGTGCGGGTCAGGCCGGGTAGGCCTCGACGACCTGGACGTCTTCCTCCGTGATCACGCCGTCCACGATGCGGAACGAGCGGAACTGGTACGGGTCGCCGGGGTCGTTGCCGTCGGCGGTCGAGACCAGGACGTAGTGGGCGTTCGGCTCGGATGCGTAGCTCACGTCGGTGCGCGAGGGGTAGGCCTCGGTGGCGGTGTGCGAGTGGTAGACGATCACCGGCTCCTCGTCCCGGTCGTCCATCTCGCGGTAGAGCTTGAGCAGGTCGCCCGAGTCGAACTCGTAGAAGGTGGGCGAGCGGGCGGCGTTGAGCATCGGGATGAACCGCTCGGGGCGGCCGCTGCCTTCCGGCCCGGCGACCACGCCGCAGGCCTCGTCCGGGTGGTCGGCGCGGGCGTGGGCGACGATCGCGTCGCGCAGTTCTCGGGTGATGGTCAGCATGGCGCCAGGATAGCCACGCCCCGGCGGCGGCCCGCCGGGGCGTCCGAGGCGCGGTCAGCGGGGGTCGCCGCCATCGCCGTCCGGCGCGTGCAGGTGGTCGTGGGCGACCGCGTGCACGGCCTCGGGGGCGCGGCGTCCGAGGCCCCGGTAGCCGGCGACCAGCAGCACGGCCCAGATCGGGAAGACGTACAGCGAGATCCGGTTGCCCGGGTCCAGGCCGATCAGCACGACCACCACCGCGAGGAAGGCCAGCGCGGCCCAGCTGCTCCAGGCGCCGCCGGGGGCCTTGAAGGTGGGCGGCGGCAGGTGGCCGCCCTTCCAGGCCCGGCGGTAGCGGATCTGGCAGATCAGGATCATCGCCCAGGTCCACAGGCCGCAGACGGTGGCGACCGAGGTGATGTACTCGAACGCCTTGGCCGGGACGAGGTAGTTGAGCACCACGCCGACGCCCATCAGCAGCGTGGAGACGGTGATCGCGGCGGCCGGGGTGCGGTGGGTGTTGAGCCGGGTGAGCCGGCCGGGGGCCTGGCCGCGCAGGGCGAGGTCGCGCAGCATCCGGCCGGTGGAGTACATGCCGGAGTTGCAGGAGGAGAGCGCGGCGGTGAGCACCACGAAGTTGATGATGCCGGCCGCGGCGGGGATGCCGATCTTGCCGAAGGCGGCGACGAACGGGCTGACGCCGGGCTGGAACTCGGTCCACGGCACCAGCGAGAGGATGACGACCAGGGCGCCGACGTAGAACAGCGCGATCCGCCACGGCAGGGTGTTGATGGCGCGCGGGAGGGTCTTCTTCGGGTTCTCGCTCTCGCCCGCGGTGACGCCGACGAGTTCGACGCCCAGGTAGGCGAACATGACGATCTGCAGGGTCATCACGGTGGCGCCGATGCCCTTGGGGAAGAAGCCGCCGTCCTGCCAGAGGTGGGTGATCGAGGCGGTGTCGCCGGCGTCGCTGAACCCGAGGGTGAGCACCCCGATGCCGATCAGGATCATCCCGATGATCGCGGTGACCTTGACCATGGAGAACCAGAACTCGATCTCGCCGAAGATCTTCACCGAGATCAGGTTGGCCCCGTAGAGCAGCACCAGGAAGCAGAGCGCGCAGAGCCACTGCGGGATCTCGGGGGCCCAGAACTTCACGTAGACGGCCGCGGCGGTGGTTTCCGCCATGCCCGTGACAACCCAGAAGAGCCAGTACGTCCAGCCGGTCACATAGCCGGCGAAGGGTCCGAGGAACTCCCGCGCGTACTCGGCGAAGCTGCCGGCCACCGGGCGGTAGGTGAGCAGTTCGCCGAGCGCCCGCATGATCGCGAAGATCACCACGCCGGCGACCGCGTAGGACAGGATCAGGCTGGGGCCGGACTTCGAGATGGCGGTGCCCGCACCGAGGAAGAGGCCGGTGCCGATGGCGCCGCCGATCGCGATCATCTGGATCTGGCGGCTGCCCAGGCCCCGGTGGTAGCCCTCCTCGTCCGGCTTTGCGTCGACGACCTCGTCGTAGAGCTGTTCGGCCATGCTGCACCGTCCTGGATGGGATGTCGCGGGTGGGACCCATGGAGGTGGGGGAGCAGCAGTCGTACCACGCACGGTCCGGATAGCGGTGTCCATCTGAGCGATATTTGAGCATGCCCTGAGGGGGTTTCGCCCGTTTTGGACGGAAAAGCCCCGGCCGCTCGTCCAC
>NZ_JBHVER010000419.1:0-2074 GCF_042802195.1 Kitasatospora sp. NPDC057500
CGCGCCGGTGCCCGGGGGGGGGGGGCCCCCGGGGGGTCCCCCCACCCCCCGCGGCCCGGGGGAGGGGGCTTTCCCCCGCCCCCCCGGGCCGTGCCGTGCGCGCCTGCGGCCGGGTCAGTTGGCGCGGTCGAAGTCGATCGCGCTGTAGGCCCGCAGCTTGGACAGCTTGTGGGTGGAGTTGATCTCCCGGATGGTGCCGCTCTTGGAGCGCATCACCAGCGAGCTGGTGGTGGCGGTCTCCTGGCGGTAGTGCACGCCGCGCAGCAGTTCGCCGTCGGTGATGCCGGTGGCGACGAAGAACACGTTCTCGCCGCTGACCAGGTCGTCGGTGGAGAGCACCCGGTCGAGGTCGTGCCCGGCGTCCAGGGCCTTCTGCCGCTCGGCGTCGTCCTTGGGCCAGAGCCGGCCCTGGATCACGCCGCCCATGCACTTCATCGCGCAGGCGGCGATGATGCCCTCGGGGGTGCCGCCGATGCCCATCAGCAGGTCGACGCCGGTGCCCTCGCGGGCGGCCATGATGGCGCCGGCGACGTCGCCGTCGGAGATGTACTTGATCCGGGCGCCCGCCTCGCGGATCTCCTGGACCAGGTTCTCGTGGCGCGGGCGGTCGAGGACGACGACGGTGACGTCCTCGACGGCGACGCCCTTGGCCTTGGCGACCCGGCGGATGTTGACGGCCGGCGGCGCGGTGATGTCGACGAAGTCGGCGGCCTCCGGGCCGGTGACCAGCTTGTCCATGTAGAAGACCGCGCTCGGGTCGAACATGGTGCCGCGGTCGGCGACGGCCAGGACGGCGACCGCGTTGTTCATGCCCTTGGCGGTGAGGGTGGTGCCGTCGACCGGGTCCACCGCGACATCGCACTCGGCGCCGGTGCCGTCGCCGACCCGCTCGCCGTTGTAGAGCATCGGGGCCTCGTCCTTCTCGCCCTCCCCGATGACGACGATGCCGTTCATCGAGACGGTGGAGACGAGGGTGCGCATGGCGCGGACGGCCGCGCCGTCGGCGCCGTTCTTGTCGCCGCGCCCGACCCAGCGGCCGGCGGCGAGCGCGGCGGCCTCGGTGACCCGGACGAGTTCGAGCGCGAGGTTCCGGTCCGGAGCCTCCGGCGCGACCTCCAGGGCGCTGGGCAGGTGGTGCGGGTACTGCGTGGTCATCGTCGTTACCTCTCTGTACGCGACGGCCAGTGAGCGCCCGACTACTGCCTGGTCGAACGCCGTGGTGAGGGTGTTGCGATCGTATCTGCCCCCGGGACGGGTGTCTGTGGCGCGGTCCCCCCGCGGGGGCCGGGACGGCGGTCCCGCCCCCGTTCACCCGGACGTGCAGACCCCGGGTGCGCGGGTGCGCGTCGGCATGAGTCACCATGTGGGGGTGGCTGGAGAGAGCAAGGGCATGAGGGGCCGGCAGACCGTGCGGGACATGGTCCTGTCGATGCTGGCCGTCGGCGTCGTGGTCTGGGTCGGG
The DNA here is from genome assembly GCF_042802195.1 of Kitasatospora sp. NPDC057500. Lineage (NCBI taxonomy): Bacteria > Bacillati > Actinomycetota > Actinomycetes > Kitasatosporales > Streptomycetaceae > Kitasatospora > Kitasatospora sp. NPDC057500. The sequence goes on from NZ_JBHVER010000419.1 coordinate 1,463, forward strand.
TACCTGTTCCTGCCGCACGACGCGGACGGCGACGGGGTCCGCACGGTCGAGTACTCGGTGGCCGCGGCCTCCGCCAAGCGGGCCGCGCCCTATCCGCTGGTCTCCCCGGAGGGCCTGCCCGCGCAGTGGCGGGCCACCTCGGTGACGTACAACCCGGCGTCGATGGGCCTCGGCAAGGGCAACGCCTGGCACCTGGGCTTCGTCACCCCCTCCGGCCAGTACGCGGCCGTCGAGCAGAGCGACGCCAAGCCCGAGGACATGCTCAGGGCGGCGGTGGCCGGCGGGAAGCCGGACGGCACCGTGGAGGTCGCCGGGCAGACCTGGGAGCGGGTGCAGGGTCCCAAGGCGCGGGCGCTCACCGTGCAGTCCGGCGGCGCGACGACCGTGCTGACCGGCACCGCCTCCTACGAGGAGCTGGCCGAGCTGGCCGGGGCGCTGAAGTAGCCCGGCTCCCGCCGGAGCGAACGCGAAGGGCCCCGCACACACCGTGTGCGGGGCCCTTCGTGCGTCGGGGTCGGGCTCAGAAAGTGTTGGGTAATTGATCAACTGTGTGCCGTGATGCGCTGGTGGTGATCTTCGCGGGCCTGGTGTCCGCGAAGATCACCGCCATGT
>NZ_JBHVER010000420.1:0-1958 GCF_042802195.1 Kitasatospora sp. NPDC057500
GCCCGGCTCCCCGAGGGGAGCCGGGCCCTTCCGCATGTCCGAGGAGGAGCGTCAGCCGATCCGCGACTCAGCGCGGCGCGCCCGGACGTCGCCGACCTTCTGCCCCACCTTGCGGCGGATGACCAGCAGCGGCGCCATCGCGGCGAGCGCGATCTGCGCGAACGCGCCGATGTGCATCAGCCTGTCGCCGCCCGGCAGACCGGTCGCCCAGGCCGCCAGGCAGCCGATCGACACGACGATCCAGCAGAGCGTCGCGGTGGCCAGCAGGCCCTGCGGCTTCGGGTACTCGATCCGGCTGACCATGAGGTACGCCGCGCCGAAGATGGCGAGCAGACCCGGCAGGAACGGCGGGTCGAGCAGCACGATGGCGATCACCGTCATGGCGCCCATCGGGCACGGCATGCCCTGGAACACCCCCGGCCGCATCTTCACAGCGGAGAAGCGGGCGAGCCGCAGCACCACCGCGAGCAGCACGGTCAGCGCGATCAGCGCCGACAGCCGGCTGTCGGAGCCCGGCGAGACCATGCCCCAGACCGCGACGAAGTAGGCCGGCGCGATGCCGAAGCTGATCAGGTCGGCCAGGTTGTCCAGCTCGGCCCCGAGCGCGGAGGAGCGCAGTTTGCGCGCCACCAGCCCGTCGAACAGGTCGCACATCGAGCCGATGAGCAGCAGCGTGACCGCGGTGGCGGCGCTGTGCCGGTCCGGCGCGGCGTCCGGGTTGGTGATGTACGGGACCAGCACCCCGGTGGTGATCGAGTAGATCGCCAGGAAGCCGCAGACGGCGTTCCCCAGGGTCAGGAAGTCGGCGGTGGACAGGTGCTGCGGCGAGCGCGGCGCGCGCAGCTCGCGGTCGCGGGCCCAGCGGCGGCGGCGCAGGACCGCCTCCTCGTCGTCCAGGCCGACGATCGTCTCAGGTTCAGTCACGGTCAAGGCGTGTCACCCCGGCAGTGGTCTTCTGGCCGACCTCGACGCCGACCTCGACGCCGGCCGGCAGGTAGGTGTCGACCCGGGACCCGAACCGGATCAGACCGATCCGCTCGCCCTGCTCGACCTTGGTACCGGCGTCCACGTACGGCACGATCCGGCGCGCCACGGCACCCGCGATCTGCACCATCTCGATGTCGCCGAGCTCGGTGTCGAAATGCCAGACGACCCGCTCGTTCTGGTCGCTGTCCTTGTTGAACGCGGGCACGAAGCCACCGGGCACGTGCTCGACCGAGGCCACGGTGCCGGGCAGCGGGGCCCGGTTCACGTGGACGTTGAGCGGGCTCATGAAGATCGCCACGCGGGTCCGGCCGTCCGGCCACGCGTCGATGCTCTGGACCACGCCGTCGGCGGGCGAGATCACTCTGCCCGTGCCGATCTCACGCTCGGGGTCGCGGAAGAACCACAGCATGCCGGCGCCGAGCGCACAGGCGGGTACCGCCGCCAGGGCCCACTTGCCGCTGCGCCGGGTGAGGGCGGTGGTCACGGCGGCCGTGGCGAGGGTGGGGACGAACCAGGGGGTGGCTCCGCGCGCGATGGACACGCGGGGCCGACGACCGGCCGTCGTGGCTGCGAGGGCGTCGCGGTCCGTGACGGAGGTGTGAGGGGACGGGCTGATGGGCATCGAAGACCTTTGTCGCGGGGGATCATGGCCGCTGGACGGGGGCCACCGCGGGATCGGGTAATAGAGGGACGTCTGCTGTCCCGGTGGATGCTATCGGGAGCAGACGGTGGGTGGGCAACCCGCCTGCTCGTCATGTGACCTGGCGGAGGCGCAGCCGCGCCCCTTCCATACGACCGTAGCTGGCCCCGCTCCGGTTCCCAAGGGACCGGGCGAAGCTGGTGACTCATGTCTCAACCGTGCCCGGGCGGCCGGTGCGCGGCTGCCCGTCGGGGAGCCGGGGCGGGCCGCCGGGGACCGGGCCGGGGTACGCCGAAGCGGCCGCAGGGCGTACGGCTGCTGCCGTACGCCC
>NZ_JBHVER010000421.1:0-1954 GCF_042802195.1 Kitasatospora sp. NPDC057500
GGCCTCGAAGGCGTGCAGGTACGGGTTGACCGGGCGGACCTCGCGCACGTCCAGGCCGGCCTCGGCCATCAGCCGGAGCATGCTCGCCTCGGAGTGCTTGGCGCCGCCGACGTTGAGCATCAGCATCAGGTCCATGGCGGTGGTGAACCGCATCGAGGGGCTGTCGTCGACCAGGTTCTCGACGACCACCACCCGGGCGCCCGGGCGGGCCGCCGCGACCACGTTCGCCAGGGTGCGGCGGGTGCTCGCGTCGTCCCACTCCAGGATGTTCTTGATGATGTAGAGGTCGGCCACCACCGGGATGTCCACCCGGCAGTCGCCGGGGACCAGCCGGGCCCGGGCGGCGAACGCGCCGCCCTCGCGCAGCCGGGGGTCGGCGCCGGCGACCACCTTGGGCAGGTCGAGCAGGGTGCCGTGCAGCGCCGGGTGCTTCTCCAGCAGGCTGGCGAGCACATGGCCCTGGCCGCCGCCGATGTCCACCACCGAGTCGACGCCGGTGAGGTCGAGGTAGGCGGCGAAGTCGGCGGCGGACTGCCGGCTGGAGGTGGTCATCGCCTTGTCGAAGACCTTGGCGGACTCGCCCCCGTCGCTGTGCAGGTAGTCGAAGAACTCCTTGCCGAACAGTTCGGGGAAGACGTTGCGGCCCGAGCGCACCGCCTCGTCCAGCTTGGGCCAGGCCTCCCACGTCCACGGCTCGGTGCACCACAGGGAGATGTAGCGCAGGCTGTTCGGAGCGTCCTCGCGCAGCAGCCGGGACATCTCGGTGTGGGCGAAGCGGTCGCCGTCGAGCTCCTCGAAGATGCCGTAGCAGGTGAGGGCGCGCAGCAGCCGGCGCAGCTGTCGGGGCTCGGTGCCGAGGTCGGCGGCGAGGTCGGTGACGGTGGCGGGGGTGTCGCCGAGCGCGTCGGCGGCACCGAGCCGGGCGGCCGCGCGGACGGCGGCGGCGCAGGCGGCGCCGAAGACGAGCTCCCGCAGGCGCATGGCGGCCTGCGGGGTGGTGGCGGGTGCGGTGGTCATGGACCGTCTCTCTGCTTTCTGCGGGAACGGGATGGCGCGGGGGCTTCGGGGGTCGGCGGGGGACGGGCGGACGGGCGGACCGGTCAGCAGCGGCCGGCCGGCTCGGAGACCGCGCACTGGTTGCGGGCGAAGGCGTTGTCGGTACCGGTGTCGCGGTCGGCGAGGTCGGCCGGGCTGTTGCCGAGCACCAGGTTGTCGGCGACCGTGTTGCGGGCGTTTGCCACCCCGACCACGCTGTGGACGAGCACCACGCCGCCGGAGAACGGCGAGGCGCCGACGTTGTCGCGGACCTCGTTCTCCGTCACCGACGTCTCCTCGGCACCGGTGAGCACGATGCCGGCGCCCTGGATGTGGTCCAGCCGGGGGTTGGGCGGGCAGTAGCGGTTGTTGGCGACGACCCGGTTGCGGGTGACGGTGAGCGCGCCGGCCCGGGGCACGCCCTCGTCACCGACGATGAACACCCCGCCGCAGTTGCCGTGGATCTGGTTCCGCTCGATGCTCAGGTCGCGCAGCCGGCGCACGGTGACGCCGATCCGGTTGTCGGTGAGCCGGTTCCCGCTGACCAGGGTGCCGTCGGTGGAGGCGGCGCCGCCCTCGCTGTCCACGGAGTTGGCGAGGAAGACGCCGGACTGGCCGTTGCGGGTGGACTCGTTGGCGATGATCACGCCCCGGGTGGACTTCTCCTGGCTGATGCCCTGTTGCGCGTTGTCGTGGACGTAGGTGGCGCGGACGGTCAGGCCGGTGGTGCCGGTGGCGTTGATGCCGTTCTTGCGGAAGCCGGTGACGGCGAGCGCCTCGACGGTGACGCCGTCGAGCGGCCGGTCGTCGGTGCCGACCACGCAGAGGCCGTGGCCGGCGCCGGAGCAGACGGCGGCGAGCTCCGCGGCGGTGGCGGGCGCGGCGGGCGCGGACGCGGGCGCGGGCGCCGGGGCAGCGG
>NZ_JBHVER010000422.1:0-1923 GCF_042802195.1 Kitasatospora sp. NPDC057500
ACCGACCCCGCCTACTGGGTCGACCAGGTCCGCAAGCCCGTCCGCTTCGCCGAGGCCGCAACCGCCCTCGACGCCGCCCGCGTGCTCGAACTCGGGCCGGACGCCGTCCTCACCGCGCTGGTCGGCGACGTGACGGGCCCGGAGGTCGTGGCCGTCGCCGCGCTGCGCCGCGAGCGCGGCGAGGTCGAGACGCTGCTCACCGCGATGGCCGAACTGTTCGTCCGGGGCCAGCAGGTGGAGTGGCGGTCGGTGCTCGGTGACGGCGCCCGCGCCGACCTGCCGACCTACCCGTTCCGGCGCGGCCGGTACTGGCTGAACCCGACGGCGCCGAGCGGTGACGTGACCGCCGCGGGCCTCGACGCACCGGACCACCCGTTGCTCACGGCGGTGGTAGAACTCCCGGACTCCGAGGCACTGTTGTTCACGGGGAAGCTCGCCGTCGGCAGCCGTCCCTGGCTCGCCGACCACCGGGTGCACGGCGAGACGGTGGTCCCGGGCACCGCGCTGGTCGAACTGGCCCTGGCGGCGGGCGCCCGAGCGGGCACCCCGGCCCTGGACGAACTGGTGCTGCGGGACCCGCTGACGCTGCCCGACGGGGTGGCCGTCCGACTGCGGGTCCTGGTCGCCGGGCCCGACGCGGACGGGCGGCGGGCGCTGACCGTCCACTCCCGTCCGGACGACGAGTCGACCGGCTGGACCACCCACGCGACCGGCGTGCTGGCCGTGACCGGCACGTCCGGTGCGGAGGACACCGAGCTGGTGGTCTGGCCACCGGTCGGTGCGCAGGAGGTGGGCCTGGACGGCCTGTACGAGGCGTTCGCGGACGCGGGGTTGGCCTACGGGCCGGCGTTCCGGGGCCTGCGGCGCGTCTGGCGGCGCGACGGGACGGTGTTCGCCGAGGTCACGACCGGGGAGGAGACCGCAGGGTTCGGCGTGCACCCGGCGCTGTTCGACGCGGCGCTGCACGCGATCGGCGCCGGGGAGCTGCTGGCGGCGGACGAGGGCGTGCGGCTGCCGTTCGCCTTCTCCGGCATCCGGTGGGAGCGTTCGGCAGGGGCCGCGCTGCGAGTGCGGCTGGAGGCCGGACCGACCACCGACTCGGTGCGGCTCGCGCTGGCCGACGCCTCCGGGCTTCCTGTGGCGGAGGTTGACAGTCTCGCCCTCCGTCCCCTGCCGGCGCCCGGCGGGTCGGCGAGGGGTGCCGATCGGTTGCTGTTCGGGGTGGAGTGGGTGGCGCGGGAGGTGGCCGCCTCATCGGAGATGCCGGTGGTGATCGCTCTTGGTGACGTGCTGCCCGAGCCTGTTCCGGTGCTGTTGGTGGATGCTTCGGTGTCGGGTGCGGCGTTGGACCGGTCGGCGGTGCTGCTGGCGCTGCTCCAGGAGTGGCTGGCCGATCCGGAGTGGGCGCGATCGCGTCTGGTGGTGCGGACGTTCGGTGCGGTGGGCGAGGTGGTCACGGATGCGGACGGTGCCGCTCTGTGGGGTCTGGTGCGTTCGGCGCAGTCGGAGCATCCGGACCGGATCCATCTGCTGGATGCCGCCGAGGACGCCTTCTACGAGGTGCCGCAGGCCGTCGTCCGCGAGGGCGAGGTCCGCGTCCCGTGCCTGGTGCGCGTGGAGGCGGGGGAGCCGGTCGGGTTCGGTGGCGGGACCGTGGTTGTCACGGGTGCCACCGGGACGCTCGGGCGCCTGATCGCCCGTCATCTGTCCGAGGTGCACGGTGTCCGCGATCTGCTGCTGCTCTCGCGTTCCGGCGGCGCGGTGGAGGTCGAAGGTGCGCGGGCGGTGGCCTGCGATGTTTCCGACCCGGACGCGGTGGCCGAGGTGTTGCGGGGCGAGCCGGTGACGGCGGTGGTCCACGCGGCCGGAGTGCTCGACGACGGAACGGTGGAGTCGCTGACGCCGGAGCGCCTGGAGCGGGTG
>NZ_JBHVER010000423.1:0-1918 GCF_042802195.1 Kitasatospora sp. NPDC057500
ACCGGCCCGGCTCCCCCGGTCCGGGGTGAGCCGGGCCGTTCGGACGCCGGGTCGGTCAGGGGCTGAAGGTCGCCCGGTCGCCCGGTCGCCCGGTCAGCCTGGCGCCCGGTCGCTCAGTCGGTCTGGCGGCGCTGGCGGCCGGTGCCGTAGTTGGAGCCGGACTTGGAGCCGCTGCCGGGCTTGGACCGGCCCGAGGAGCGGCCGATGAAGCCGGCCGCCTGGCGCGGCGCGCCGCCGCCCTGGCCACCGCCCGCACCGCCGACCCGCTGCTTGGGCCGGGGACGGCGCGGGTTGCCGTTCATGTCGACGTCGGCCGGCAGCGCCGAGCGCTTGCCGGAGCGCCGGCGCGGACCGGACGCGGAGGTCTTCGGCGCGGCCTTCCCGGCCTCCGCGTCGACGGGGGCCGCCGGGGCGGGCACCGCCAGGGTGACCGGCACGCCGCTCGGGGTGCGGGCGCCGGTGATCCGGGCGAGCTCGACGTCGCCGGGGCGGACCTTGGTGGTGGTCGGGCGGATGCCGGCCACGGTCATCAGCCGGCCGACCTCGCGCCGCTGGTCGGGCAGCACCAGGGTGACGACGGTACCGGACTCGCCGGCCCGGGCGGTGCGGCCGCCGCGGTGCAGGTAGTCCTTGTGGTCGATCGGCGGGTCGATGTTGACGACCAGGTCGAGGCCGTCGATGTGGATGCCGCGGGCGGCGACGTTGGTGGCGATCAGCGCGGTCACGTGGCCGTCCCGGAACTGGTCGAGCACCCGGTTGCGCTGCGGCTGGGACTTGCCGCCGTGCAGCGCGGCGGCCTTCACGCCGTTGGCGAGCAGCTGCTTGGCCAGCCGGTCGGCGCCGTGCTTGGTGTGCACGAACATGATCACGCGCCCGTCGCGGGAGGCGATGTGGGCGGCGGTGGACGCCTTGTCGGCCGGCTCCAGCTGGAGCACGTGGTGGTCCATGGTGGTGACCGCGCCGGCCGAAGGGTCGACGGAGTGGGTCACCGGATCGCTCAGGAAGCGCTTGACCAGCCGGTCGACGTTGCGGTCCAGGGTGGCGGAGAACAGCATCCGCTGCCCGCCCTCGGCGACCTGCTCCAGCAGCTTGGTGACCTGCGGCAGGAAGCCCATGTCGGCCATCTGGTCGGCCTCGTCGAGCACGGTGATCGCGACGTCGGAGAGCCGGACGTCGCCGCGGCCGATCAGGTCGTCCAGCCGGCCGGGGGTGGCGACCAGGACCTCGGCGCCGCGCCGCACCGCGTTGGCCTGCCGGGTGATCGACATGCCGCCGACGACGGTGGCGATCCGCAGGTTGACGGCGGTGGCGTACGGGGTGAGCGCCTCGGTGACCTGCTGGGCGAGCTCACGGGTCGGCGTCAGCACCAGCGCCAGCGGGTGGCGGGCGTCGGCGCGCTTGCCGGCGGTGCGGGCGAGCAGCGGCAGGCCGAAGGCGAGCGTCTTGCCGGAGCCGGTGCGGCCGCGGCCGAGCACGTCGCGGCCGGCGATCGAGTCCGGCAGGGTGGCGGCCTGGATCGGGAACGGCTCGGTGACGCCCTCGCGGGTCAGCGCGGAGAGGATCCCCTTGGGCAGCTCCAGCTCGGCGAAGCTCGCCGCCGGCGGGCGGGCCGGGGTGCCCTCGACGACGGTGAAGTCGGCGGGCTCGGCGACGCGGGGGGCGTTGCGGCGCGGCGGCCGGGTGGACGCGCCGGCGCGCGGGGCGGAGCCGGAGCGGGGCGCGGCGCCGGTGCGCGGGGCGCCGGAGCGGTTGCGGGGCTTGCGGGTGCGACCGCCGTCGCGGGGCGGCTGGGCAGGGGTGGTCACGGGTTTTCTCCGTCCGTAGCGCGGCAGCCCCGGTCGGGGCTGGTCGGCCGTCGGAAAAAGGAGTGCGCCGCCCCGGCCGTTCGGCGGCATGGGCGAGGGCCCGCACCGTGCGG
>NZ_JBHVER010000424.1:0-1890 GCF_042802195.1 Kitasatospora sp. NPDC057500
CTCCCCGCACCACGCGTGCGGGGAGCCGGGCCGCGCCGCGTCCGCGACGGCGCGACACCCCTGCGGGGCAACCGGGAACGGGGACCCGGCGGTTCGGGGCTCCCGGCCGGGTGCGGCACAATGGAAGGCTGCAAGCCGAATTACTCCCGACGACGCCGGAGCGATCTCACGTGGCGGAATACATCTACACGATGCGCAAGGTGCGCAAGGCGCACGGAGACAAGGTCATCCTTGACGACGTGACGCTCAGCTTCCTCCCCGGAGCGAAGATCGGCGTCGTGGGCCCCAACGGTGCCGGTAAGTCCACCGTGCTGAAGATGATGGCGGGCCTGGAGCAGCCCTCCAACGGCGACGCCTTCCTCTCGCCCGGCTTCACCGTCGGCATGCTCCTCCAGGAGCCGCCGCTCGACGAGTCCAAGACGGTCCTGGAGAACGTCCAGGACGGCGTCAAGGAGATCAAGGGCAAGCTCGACCGCTTCAACGAGATCGCCGAGCAGATGGCGACCGACTACTCGGACGCGCTGCTCGACGAGATGGGCAAGCTCCAGGAGGAGCTGGACCACGCCGAGGCCTGGGACCTGGACGCCCAGCTGGAGCAGGCCATGGACGCCCTGGGCTGCCCGCCCGGCGACTGGCCGGTCACCAAGCTCTCCGGTGGCGAGAAGCGCCGCGTCGCGCTCTGCAAGCTGCTGCTGGAGGCCCCCGACCTGCTGCTGCTCGACGAGCCCACCAACCACCTGGACGCCGAGTCGGTGAACTGGCTGGAGCAGCACCTGGAGAAGTACAAGGGCACCGTCGTCGCGGTCACCCACGACCGGTACTTCCTGGACAACGTCGCCCAGTGGATCCTGGAGCTCGACCGCGGCCGCGCCTACCCGTACGAGGGCAACTACTCCACCTACCTGGAGACCAAGCAGTCCCGTCTCAAGGTCGAGGGCCAGAAGGACGCCAAGCGCGCCAAGCGGCTCAAGGAAGAGCTGGAGTGGGTCCGCTCCAACGCCAAGGGCCGCCAGGCCAAGTCCAAGGCGCGTCTGGCCCGCTACGAGGAGATGGCCGCCGAGGCCGACAAGATGCGGAAGCTGGACTTCGAGGAGATCCAGATCCCGCCGGGCCCGCGCCTGGGCAGCGTCGTCATCGAGGTGGAGAACCTCAACAAGGCCTTCGGCGAGAAGGTCCTGATCGACGACCTCAGCTTCACCCTGCCGCGCAACGGCATCGTCGGCATCATCGGCCCGAACGGCGCCGGCAAGACCACCCTGTTCAAGATGCTCCAGGACCTGGAGACCCCGGACAGCGGCTCGGTCAAGGTCGGCGAGACCGTCAAGATCAGCTACGTCGACCAGACCCGCTCCAACATCGACCCGAAGAAGACCCTCTGGGAGGTCGTCTCCGACGGTCTGGACTGGATCAACGTCGGCCAGGTCGAGATGCCGTCCCGCGCCTACGTCTCCGCGTTCGGCTTCAAGGGCCCGGACCAGCAGAAGCCGGCCGGCGTGCTCTCCGGCGGTGAGCGCAACCGCCTCAACCTGGCGCTCACCCTGAAGCAGGGCGGCAACCTGCTGCTCCTCGACGAGCCCACCAACGACCTCGACGTCGAGACCCTCTCCTCGCTGGAGAACGCGCTGCTGGAGTTCCCCGGCTGCGCCGTGGTCATCTCCCACGACCGCTGGTTCCTGGACCGGGTCGCCACCCACATCCTCGCCTACGAGGGCGAGAGCAAGTGGTTCTGGTTCGAGGGCAACTTCGAGTCGTACGAGAAGAACAAGATCGAGCGGCTGGGTGCGGACGCGGCCCGTCCGCACCGCGCCACCTACAAGAAGCTGACCCGCGGCTGACACCCAGTCGTGACGACGGCCCGGCAGGCCGCCCGCCCCGTGGGGGCCGGCCTGC
>NZ_JBHVER010000425.1:0-1881 GCF_042802195.1 Kitasatospora sp. NPDC057500
CCGGACTCCGCCTCCCCACCACCCTCATCTTCGACCACCCCACACCCACCGCCCTCGCCACCTACATCCACACCCACATCCCCACCACCACGGAAAAGCCGGAGACGGCGCCCTCCGATCTCTTCGCGCAACTCGGAGAGATCGACGCGGATCTGCTGGTGAAGACCCTGGACGCCGAGGCCCGGGTGCACGTCACGTCCCAACTGCAGCGCCTCCTGGCCAAGCTGGGAGCGACCTCCACGACCACCGACGTCGCGCAGAAAATCGACTCCGCGTCGGACGATGAGATCTTCGACTTCATCGACAAAGAATTCGGCATTTCCTGACCGCACGTATCGACAAATCCAGCCCAGAGGAACGAATCTGTCATGGAAAACGAAGAGAAGCTCCGCGGCTACCTCAAGCGGGTCACGTCGGAACTGCACCAGGCACGCCAGCGACTGGTCAAGTTGGAGTCGAACCAGCAGGAGCCGATAGCCGTCGTCGGAATGGCCTGCCGGATGCCGGGAGACGTGTCGTCCCCGGAGGACCTGTGGGAACTGCTCGCGTCCGGGACCGACGCAATCGTGGAATTCCCGACCGACCGCGGCTGGGATGTCGAAGGGCTCTACGACCCCGACCCCGAAACCCCCGGGAAGTCCACCGTCCGGCACGGCGGCTTCATGCGCGACGTCAGCGGATTCGACACCGAGTTCTTCGGGATCAGCCCGCGCGAGGCACTGGCCATGGACCCCCAGCAGCGACTGCTCCTGGAGTGCGCCTGGGAGACCTGCGAGCGCACCGGAATCGACCCGGCCACCCTGCGCGGCAGCCGCACCGGGGTGTTCGCCGGGGTGATCTCCCAGCCCTACGCGCCGCCCTTCCACCAGACTCCGCAGGAAGTCGAAGGGTTTCTGCTGACGGGCAGCACCACCAGCGTGGCGTCCGGGCGGGTGGCCTATGCGCTCGGGCTCGAAGGCCCGGCCGTCACCGTCGACACCGCCTGCTCCTCCTCCCTGGTCACCCTGCACCTCGCCGGCCAGGCCCTGCGCAACAACGAGTGCGACCTCGCCCTCGCCGGCGGAGTCACCGTGCTGTCCGGACCGGACGAGTTCGTCGAGTTCAGCAAGCAGCGTGGCCTCTCGCCCGACGGCCGGTGCAAGCCGTTCGCGGCGGGTGCGGACGGCACGGGCTGGGCCGAGGGTGTGGGCCTGGTCATGCTGGAGCGGTTGTCGGACGCCCAGCGCAACGGGCACACCGTGCTGGCACTGATCCGGGGGAGCGCCGTCAACCAGGACGGTGCGAGCAACGGGCTGACCGCTCCGAACGGTCCCTCGCAGGAGCGGGTGATCCGCCAGGCCCTGGCGAGCGCGGGCCTTGCCGCCGACCAGGTCGATGCGGTCGAGGCGCACGGCACCGGCACCCGCCTCGGCGATCCGATCGAGGCCCACGCCCTCCTGGCCACCTACGGCCAGGACCGCCCCGCCGAGCTGCCCCTGCACCTCGGCTCCATCAAGTCGAACATCGGCCACACCGCCGCAGCCGCCGGCGTCGCGGGCGTCATCAAGATGATCCTCGCGATGCGGCACGGGACCCTGCCCCAGTCGCTCCACATCGACGAGCCGACCCCGCACGTCGACTGGACCGCCGGCAACATCCGCCTGCTGACCGAGCAGACCCCGTGGCCGGTCACCGAGCACCCCCGCCGCGCTGCCGTCTCCTCCTTCGGCATCAGCGGCACCAACGCCCACCTCATCCTCGAACAAGCCCCCGTCACGGACATCAGTGATCCGGAAGAGGTGACCGTCGACGGGCCGAGTGTGTGGCTGCTGTCGGGGAAGTCGGCCGGCGCGTTGGCCGACCAGGCGGACCGACTGCACGCCTTCGCCGCCGATCGTCCCG
>NZ_JBHVER010000426.1:0-1846 GCF_042802195.1 Kitasatospora sp. NPDC057500
GTACTCGTCCAGCTCCGACAGAAGGCCGTCCACGCCCTCCCGGTCGGTGGTGTGATCGTCCGAGAAACGACGGTCACCCGTCGCGTCCGGCACGTACTTCACACAGACAACGATCCTCAAGCTCATGAGCGGTTCTCCTGGTACGGGTGCACTGGTCGGATGCACTGGTCCACGGCCCCGGTCGCGCCGAGGGTACTGAGTGCCAGATCGCTGCTTGTCCCGATCCGGCCCGTCGGCTCCCCTCGACAGTCTCCGAGGCTCTCCCGAGACAATACGGCACTCAGTACCCCTCGTAAAGGAACTCAGTACCCTTTGCCGCCTTCCGGCGCTCCGGGAGCGGCGGCGAGAGCGCTGCAAGGTTTGTGCAAGACCGGCCAGGAGCCGTCATGGAATCCGCCAGAACGCCCGGGCAGAGACCCGCCGGGGCCGCCGAGACCCGGGGCCCCGGTCCGGGATCAAGGAGGGGGAACGACATGACCTTGGTGCACGGGGAAGTCGACGAAGTCAACCACGGGGAACGGTCCGGCGGGGAGCACCTGCCGGAGGAGCAGCACGGCCGGGCGGACGGGTGCGACGGGGGCACGGCGCGCCCGGTGCCCCCGGTGGGCCCGTGGGCCACGCTCACCGGCTGCAAGGAGGTGCTGGTCGTCGTCCACTCGATGGTCTACGGCCAGCGGCTGCACGACATCTATCCGCTGCTCGCCGCGGACCTGCGGGTGCACGTCCAGTTCACGGTGGCGCCGCACGCGTTCAACGGGGGCGCGGCGGCCCACCTCCGGCGGCTCGGGGGCACCGTGCTGCCCTGGGCGGAGGCCGTCCGGCGGGAGTTCGACCTGGTGCTGGCCGCCGGGTCGCAGGGACTGGAGCGGCTGCGCGGCCCACTGGTCCGGCTGCCGCACGGGGCCGGGCACATCAAGCTGTCGCCGGCGGGGGCCGGCGCCGGGCGCACGGTGGCCGGGCTCGGACCCGAGTACGTCACCTGGCGCGGCCGGCTGGTGCCCGCCGCGTACGCGCTCGCCCACGAGGACGAGCGCGCCGAACTCGTCCGCGGCTGCCCGGAGGCGCTGCCGATCGCCGAGGTGGTCGGCGACGGCTGCTACGACCGGATCGCCGCCGCCCTGCCCGACCGCGAGCGGTACCGCGCGGCGCTCGGGCTGCGGCCCGGCGAACGGCTGGTGCTGGTCTGCTCCACCTGGGGCAGCGGCTCGCTGTTCACCCGGCTCGACGCGGTACTGCCCCGGCTGGCCGCCGAACTGCCCCGGCACGGCTACCGGACCGCGCTGCTGGTCCACCCCAATGTGGCCGCCGCGCACAGCCCGTGGGCGGTCCGGTCGTGGGCGACGGCCACCGCGCGCGGCGCGGTCACCGTCCTCGCGCCCGAGGAGGACTGGCGCCCGCTGCTGGTCGCCGCCGACTTCGTCATCGGCGACCACGGCTCGGTCACCCTCTACGGCACCATGACCGGCGCGCCGATCCTGCTCGCGGAGTACCCGCACCGGGACGTCAACCCGCGCTCGCCCGGCGCCCTGCTCGCCCGCACCGCCCCGGCGCTCAGCCCGTCCCACCCGCTCACCGCCCAACTCGGGTACGCCGCCGAGCAGTACCGGCGGGAGGAGTACGCGGCCATCGCGGCGCGGATCACCTCCCGGCCCGGCGCCTTCGACCGACGGATGCGGCGGCTGCTCTACCGCGTCCTCGGGCTGGGCGAGCCCGCCCACCTGCCGGAGCCGCCCGCGCTGCCGCTGCCCGCGCCGCTGTGGCCGGGGGGCGACGGGGTCGGGCGGGCCGGACGGGCGAGCCTGGACGGCCGGGCCGGACGGGGGGACGGGTGACTGCGCTGCACACC
>NZ_JBHVER010000427.1:0-1825 GCF_042802195.1 Kitasatospora sp. NPDC057500
CGCCCGGAGGGCCCGGGGACCAGACGTCCCCGGGCCCTCCGTCGCGCCGTGCGGCTGGATCAGCCGATCAGGTGCGAGACACCCGCGTCGCCCGAGGACTGGGTGTTCTGGCCGACGTTGCAGATCTGCTTCGGGGTGCTGTTGAGGACCGGAACCTCGATCGGCACGGCCAGGCCGAGGACGCCGACCGCCACGTTGTGGATCTCGGGCAGGCAGATGTTCGGGTTGTCCAGGGTGTGGAAGTTCGGGCTGTGGTCGCCGGCGGTGCCGGTGTGGTTGGTGCCGCCGTTGCCCTGGACCGAGACGGCCGAGCCGTCCGAGTCGGCGATGGCACCGGCCGAACCGGCGGACATCGCGATGGCGGCGGCGGCCAGACCCGCGGCGGCGAGGGACTTCTTGATCATTTCGGTGTTCCTCTCGGGGGTGAATCGGGGAGCGATTCGAAGGGTGGTCGGTTCGGGAGGGTGACGCTGCCGGGACGGGCGGGTCAGCCGATCAGGTGCGAGATGCCCGCGTCGCCGTGGCTCTGGGTGCCCTGGCCCTGGGTGCAGTACTGCTTGCCACCGCTGTTGGCGATCGGGACCTCGATCGGGACGGCGATGCCGGCCACACCGACGGCGATGTTGTGGATCTCGGGCAGGCAGATGTTCGCGTTGTCCAGGAAGTGGAAGTTCGGGCTGTGGTCGCCGACGGTGCCGGTGAAGTTGGTGCCGCCGTTGCCCTGGAACGACCCGGCGGCGCCGTCCGCGTCAGCGATGGCCGAGGCCGGCGCGGCGGCTGCGGCCAGCGCGGCGGCGGCCAGGCCGGCGGCGGCGAAGGACTTCTGGATCATGAGGAGATCCCTCTCTGAAAAGCTCGGTTTCCGTGCGGTTTCCGTGCGTACGACGCGTTCAACGCCCAGACCCGGTCTGCGGTCACTGACGTTCAGATCAAAGAATCACGGCACGGAAGGTTACGGGGATTTTGGAAAAGAGTCCGGGAGGCGCGGCGGTCAAGGGATTCCGGTCGGATTATTAACCCGAATCGGTTAACCGGTGCCATCGGGAACGCCGGTCGCTCGTTGAGCCCGTTGCTTTCGGCCGCGCCCGCGCGGCCGCCTCCCCATTGGATCTCCCGTACGGACAGGTGGAACGGTGAAAAGCATGAAGTTCTCCAAGCGGGCCGGCGCGGTGCTGCTGGCGGTCGGTGCGGGCGTGCTCGCCTCCCCGGGGTCGGCGTCCGCCGCCCCGATCGGCCCCGATCAGGTCGGGGCGCTGGAGGAGCAACTGGCCACCCAGCAGGTGCCGGTGGACATCCCGCTGGCGCCGCTGGACAGCCGGATCTCCGGCGCCATCCCGACCTCGCTGCTGATGCCGCCGGCGCCCACCCACACCACGGGGGACGCGCTGATCCCGGACCGCATCGTGCCCGCGCTCGGCATCGGCAAGGTCGGCCCGACCGCCAAGGCCGAGTTGCCGCTGCCGCTGCTCGACCACAGCGCCGACCTCGGCGAGCTGCTGCTGGACGCCCCCGCCGCGCCGCTGCACGCCGACACCCCCGCGGTCGGCCTCGGCAAGCCGCTCTCGCTGGTCGAGGACGGCACCGGCCAGCTGGCCGACGGCCGGCTCAAGCTGGGCGAGCTCGACCCGAAGCTGGTGACCGGAGCCGTCCAGGCCGTGCCCGGCGCCAAGGCCACGCTGGGCACCGAGGACGAGCGGATCTCGGTGACCGACTCGGTGGGGAACCTGGCCACCACCGCGACCGCCACCACCACCGGCGTCGTCCAGGAGACCGGACTGGCCGGCCTGACGCACCTCTAGGCCGCACGCACGGGAGAGCCCGGCAC
>NZ_JBHVER010000428.1:0-1820 GCF_042802195.1 Kitasatospora sp. NPDC057500
GGTTACATTCCGAACCCGGAAGCTAAGCCTCACAGCGCCGATGGTACTGCAGGGGGGACCCTGTGGGAGAGTAGGACGCCGCCGAACAATCATTCACAAAAAGGCCCCCATCCCTTCGGATGGGGGTCTTTTTGCTTTCCCCACCTTGTTCTGGCAGGCAAGCAGGGGGGGATCGCATGTGATTCTTGTCATGCGCGATAGGGCGGGACCGCTTCGGTCCGGGGGGTGGGGCCCAGTTAGCATGTGAACACCCTCCTAGCTCGAAAGATGGACTTGTGACTGTCAACGACGACGTGTTCACGGACTGGAAGAACCGCGAGGAGATCGCGGAGTCGATGATCCCGATCATCGGCCGACTGCACCGGGAGCGGGACGTTACCGTCCTGCTGTACAGCCGTTCCCTGGTGAACAAGTCGGTGGTCAGCATCCTGAAGACCCACCGGTTCGCCCGCCAGATCGCCGGTGAGGAGCTCTCGGTCACCGAGACGCTGCCGTTCCTTCAGGCGCTGACCACGCTGGATCTCGGCCCCTCCCAGATCGACCTCGGCATGCTCGCCGCCACCTACCGCGCAGACAGCCGCGGTCTCTCGGTGGAGCAGTTCACCGCCGAGGCCGTCGCCGGCGCCACGGGTGCCAACAAGATCGAGCGCCGCGAGTCGCCGCGTGACGTCGTCCTCTACGGCTTCGGCCGGATCGGCCGCCTGGTCGCCCGTCTGCTGATCGAGAAGGCCGGCTCCGGCAACGGCCTGCGCCTGCGTGCCATCGTCGTCCGTGGCGGTGGCGACCAGGACATCGTGAAGCGTGCCTCGCTGCTGCGACGTGACTCCATCCACGGCCAGTTCCAGGGCACCATCACCGTCGACGAGGCGAACAACACCATCGTCGCGAACGGCACCGAGATCAAGGTGATCTACGCCAACGACCCCTCCGAGGTCGACTACACGGCGTACGGCATCCGGGACGCCATCCTCATCGACAACACGGGCAAGTGGCGGGACCGCGAGGGCCTCTCCAAGCACCTCCGCCCCGGCATCGAGAAGGTCGTCCTGACGGCCCCGGGCAAGGGCGACGTGCCCAACATCGTGCACGGCGTCAACCACGACACCATCAAGCCGGACGAGCAGGTCATCTCCTGCGCCTCCTGCACCACCAACGCGATCGTCCCGCCGCTGAAGGCGATGGAGGACGAGTACGGCGTGCTGCGCGGCCACGTGGAGACCGTCCACTCGTTCACCAACGACCAGAACCTGCTGGACAACTACCACAAGGCCGACCGCCGCGGCCGCTCGGCACCGCTGAACATGGTGATCACCGAGACCGGTGCCGCCTCGGCCGTCGCCAAGGCCCTGCCGGACCTCAAGGCGAAGATCACCGGCAGCTCGATCCGCGTGCCCGTGCCGGACGTCTCGATCGCCATCCTGAACCTCCAGCTGGCCCGCGAGACCACCCGCGAGGAGGTCCTCGACTACCTCCGCAACGTGTCGCTGACCTCGTCGCTGAAGCGCCAGATCGACTTCACCACCGCCCCCGACGCGGTGTCGAACGACTTCATCGGCTCCCGCCACGCGTCGATCGTCGACGCCGGCGCCACCAAGGTCGAGGGCGACAACGCCATCCTCTACCTGTGGTACGACAACGAGTTCGGCTACTCCTGCCAGGTCATCCGGGTCGTCCAGCACGTCTCGGGCGTCGAGTACCCGACGTACCCGATCGCGGCGGTCTGATCCGCGGAATCGCACAACGCCTGTGGGGCGGCCACCCGGCCCCGGTTGCCGCCCCCCAGGCGGTTGCGTGCCCGATCGGTCGGGGGGGCGAGGGGC
>NZ_JBHVER010000429.1:0-1798 GCF_042802195.1 Kitasatospora sp. NPDC057500
GAACGCACACCGGCCGCGGCCGGGTACGGGTCGGCGGGCAGGAAGGTCACCTGCGGCGCGCCCGTCCGCGGATGGACGGCGACCTCCGCCGTCACGCCGTACACCTCCGCGAGCAGGCGCGGCGTGAGCACCTCGGCCGGGGGCCCGGCGGCGGCGAGCCGGCCGGCCCGCAGCACGTACAGCCGGTCGCAGTAGTACGCCGCGAGGTTGAGGTCGTGCAGTGCCACCAGGACCGTCGCGGGCAGCCGCCGCAGCGTGCCGAGGACCTCCAACTGGTGCCGGACGTCGAGGTGGTTGGTCGGTTCGTCGAGGACGAGCAGGGAGGGCTGCTGGGCGAGTGCCCGGGCGATCAGGACACGCTGCCGCTCGCCGCCGGAGAGCCGGTCGAACGCCCGCCCGGCGAGCCCGCAGGCGTCCACCGCGGCGAGCGCGGAGCCGATCAGCGCGGCGTCCTCGGCGGTGTCGCCGTCGAGCAGCCGCTTGTGCGGGCTGCGGCCCATCGCGACGACCTCGCGCACGGTCAGGTCGAAGTCCGCGACCTGGTCCTGCACCACCGCCGCGACCGTCCGGGCGAGCCGTCGGACGGGCAGCGCCCGGGTGTCGGCGCCGTCGAGGAGGACCCGCCCGGCCTCGGGGCGCAGTACCCGGTAGACGGCGCGCAGCAGGCTGGACTTGCCGCTGCCGTTCGGTCCGACCAGGCCGACCACCTCGCCGGAGCGCGCGGTGAGCGAGACGTCCTCGACCAGCCGGCGGGCCCCGGCGGTGAGGGTGACCCCGTCGACGGCGAGGTCGGCCGCGCTCACGACGCGCCCCGGACGGCGGCCCGGCGGGCGTCGCGGCGCATCAGCCAGAGGAAGAACGGCCCGCCGCAGAGCGCGGTGAGCACGCCGACCGGGATCTCGACGGGCGCGGCGACCACCCGGGCCGCGATGTCGGCCCAGACGAGGAAGACGGCGCCGCCGAGTGCTGCGGCCGGCAGGACCTTCCGGTGGTCGCCGCCGACGACGAGCCGCACCGCGTGCGGGAGCATCAGGCCGACGAAGCCGATCGGCCCGGCCGCGGCCACCAGCACGCCGGTGACCAGCGAGAGCAGGACGAACATCCGGGCCCGGAAGCGTGCCACGTCCAGGCCCATCGTCGCGGCCGCCTCCTCCCCGGCGAGCAGCAGGTTCAGGTTGCGGGCCTGCGGCAGCAGGACGGCCAGCCCGAGCAGGACGGCGGCGGCGGGCAGCCACAGGGTGTCCCAGGTGACGCCGCCGAGGCCGCCCAGCGTCCAGGCGAGGACGGCGCGGGCCTCGTTGCCCCGGCCGGTGGTGAGCAGCAGCAGGTCGAGGACGGCGGTCAGCACCGCGGCCACGGCCACGCCGGAGAGCAGCAGCCGGGCGGAGGTGATCCGGCCGCCGGCGCGGGCCGTGGTGTAGACGAGCAGCAGCGCGCCGAGCGCCCCGGCGAAGGCCGCGGCGGACAGCGAGAGCCTGCCGAACAGGGCGGCCCCGAACACGATCACGGCTACCGCGCCCAGCGAGGCGCCGGAGGAGACGCCGAGCAGGTAGGGCTCGGCGAGCGGGTTGCGGACCAGGGCCTGGAGCGCGGTGCCGACCGCGGCGAGCCCGGCCCCGGCCAGCGCGCCGAGCAGCACCCGGGGCGCCCGGACGTCCAGCACGATGGTCTCCCGGGCCCGGGACCAGTCCGGCGGCGAGCGGTCGGCGCCCAGCGCGTGGGCGACGATTCCCCACACCTGCCCGGGCGGCACCCGTACCGAGCCGAGGGCGAGCCCGGCCGCGGCGGAGAGCAGCAG
>NZ_JBHVER010000430.1:0-1768 GCF_042802195.1 Kitasatospora sp. NPDC057500
GTGTTCCCCGTGCTCCCCGGGGGTGTTCGGCGTTCCCGCTGTTGACGGGGACAGGTGACGAGGACAGCAGAAGAGCCGCGTACGGTCGCCCTCACCGACGTCCGTACGCGGCGTCTCCGCCTGCCGGGGCGCTCTGCGCGCCGCTCCTCGCCCGTCCGCGTGTCATCGCGGGCGCGGCCTCCCCGGCGGCACTGGCTCCCCGTCCCCAGGGGATCAGTGCCCGTTCAGGTGGGCACCTCGGTGCCCGGGCGGTCAGTGGCCGAGCAGCTCGGCCACCGCCTGCGCCTGGTTCGCCATCTGCTCCCAGCCGCCGAACAGGACGGCCAGCAGCACCGCGCAGGGCAGCGCCATGGCCACCGCCACCGCGGGGTGCCGGGTGGGCTCCGCGGCGCCGGGCTGGGTGAAGGCCGGCCGACGACGTCGGGAGGTGGATCCCGGGGGCTGCGGTGCCATGCCCTTGACTCCTCTTTCGTGAGCTCGGCCGGTGGATGGACGGTGGTGCACGTGGACGCGGTGGACGGCTTACCTCGGGGGACGAGCTCCCCGTCCACCGCTGGGAACAACGATATGGCGGGAGGGGGTTGGCGGGCGTCATGCCTTCGTACTGTTCTCCGGGCCTCCCGGAGGATGACGATCGGACCTGGGGAGTACTACCGCAGGCGGAGACGTCCGCGACCCGGTCCCAGGGGGAACCCTGAGAGCCGACCCCGAGAAACGATTCGGCGGCACACCGTCCGATTGTCAGTCCAAGATCGGACAATCGGACGGTGGCTTCAGGTGTTGCGTATCAGCACACCGCAGCGGGCAGTCCGTAAGCTGTGCCAGACAGGAACTGACGACGCCCCATCCGACGGGGCCTCACCCACAGTCTGACGGGGAAACGAGAATGGCGATGATGCGGCTGCGGCGTGAGGACCCCCGCATCGTCGGGCCGTACCGCCTGCACCGGCGGCTGGGAGCCGGCGGCATGGGCGTGGTCTACCTCGGGTCGGACCGCCGGGGGCAGCGCGTCGCGCTCAAGCTGATCCGGTCCGAGCTGGCCGAGGACGTCGAGTTCCGCACCCGCTTCGCCCGCGAGATCGCCGCCGCCTCCAGGATCCGCGGCGGCTGCACCGCCCGCGTCATGGGCTCCGACATCGAGGCCGACCGGCCCTGGCTGGCCACCGCGTACGTCCCCGGGCCCTCGCTCTACAAGCGGGTCGGCGACGAGGGGGCGCTCGGCTGGCCCGAGGTCGCCCGGATCGGGGCCGCACTCGCCGACGGGCTGGTCAAGGTGCACGAGGCCGGCGTCGTCCACCGCGACCTCAAGCCGTCCAACATCCTGCTCTCCCCGCGCGGGCCGCGCATCATCGACTTCGGCATCGCATGGTCGCGAGGGGCCAGCACGCTCACCCACGTCGGCACCGCCGTCGGCTCGCCCGGCTTCCTCGCGCCCGAGCAGGTCCGGGGGGCCGCCGTCACGCCCGCGACCGACGTCTTCGCGTTCGGCGCGACCCTCGCGTACGCGCTCACCGGGGACAGCCCGTTCGGCTCCGGGGCATCCTCGGAGGTCATGCTCTACCGCGTCGTCCACGAGGAGCCCGACCTGTCGGCGGTGCCGCCGCAGCTGGCGCCGCTGATCCGGGCCTGCCTGGCCAAGGAGCCCGCCGAGCGGCCCGGCGCGGCCGCGCTGCACGAGCGGCTCAGCGAACTGGCGGCGCGCGGCGCGGCCGGCGCCGCGACCGGCCCGGCGCCGGGCGGCGGGGCGGGCCAGGGCACCGGCGGGCCG
>NZ_JBHVER010000431.1:0-1725 GCF_042802195.1 Kitasatospora sp. NPDC057500
GGCGAGGGTGGCTTGGGCGTGGCGGGTCCAGGTGGTGTGGGTGGTGGTGTGGGGGCGGGAGTAGATGGTGGTGTTGCGGCAGCCGTCGGGGTCGGGGGCGTCGATGACGACCTGGAGGTCGAGGGCGCCGGTGGCGGGGAGGATGAGGGGGGCCTGGACGAGGAGTTCCTTCACCCCGGCGCTGGTGGTGTGGTCGGCGGCGTGGAGGGCGAGGTCGAGGAAGGCGGTGCCGGGCAGGAGGGGGGTGCCGGTGACGGCGTGGTCGGCCAGCCAGGGGTGGGTGGCGAGGCTGAGGGTGCCGGAGAGGATGGCGCTGTCGCCGGAGGCGACGTCGACGGCGGCGGCGAGCAGGCCGTGCTCGACGGTGTCCAGGCCTACGGTGGTGACATCGCCGCCGGTGTCGGGGGTGAAGTCGAGCCAGTAGCGGGTGTGGTCGAACGCGTAGGTCGGCAGCTCCACACCGGAAGCGCCGGTGCCGAGGACCGGGGTCCAGTCGAGGTCCAGGCCGGCGGTCCAGGCGGTGGCGGCGCTGAGCGCGAGGCGGCGCGGGCCGCCCTCGTCGCGGCGCAGGGTGCCGGTGACGGTGACGTGGGCGCCGTTCGCGCCGTGGGCGTCGGCGCTCTCGCTGATGCCGTTGGCCAGGACCGGGTGGGCGCTGGACTCGATGAACACGGTGTGGCCGTCGTCGAGGAGCGCGGTGGTGGCGTCCTGGAAGCGGACGGGGCTGCGCAGGTTGTCCAGCCAGTACCGGGCGTCCATCTGCGAGCCGTCGATCACGCTCGCGGTCAGGGTGGAGTAGACCGGGGTGTGCCCGGTGCGCGGGGTGATGCCCGCCAGATCCTCCAGGATGCGTTCGGCGATGGCCTCGACGTGCGGGGTGTGGGAGGCGTAGTCCACCGGGATGCGCCGCACCCGCACACCCTTGTCCTCGCAGTGCGCGAGGAACTCCTCGGCGGCTTCGAGGTCGCCGGCGACGACGGTGGAGGAGGGGCCGTTGACGGCCGCCACCCACAGCCGGCCCTCGAAGCCCTCCAGGTGACCGTTGACGGCGTCCAGGGCGGTGGCGACGGACAGCATCGCGCCCTGCCCGGCCAGGGCGGTGATCGCCGCCGAGCGGGCGACGACCACGCGCACCGCGTCCTCGACGCTCAGCGCGCCCGCGACGCAGGCCGCGGCGATCTCGCCCTGCGAGTGCCCGACCACCGCCGCCGCCCGGACCCCCAGCGACTCCCACACACGCGCCAGGCCCACCATCACGGTGAACATCACGGGCTGGACCACGTCCACCCGCTCGAACGCGGGCGCACCCTCGGCGCCGCGCAGGACGTCGATCACCGACCAGCCGGCCAGGCGCTCGACCTCCGCCGAGCACTCCGCCACCGACTTCGCGAACACCGGCGAGGCGTCGAGGAGTTCGACGCCCATCCGCTCCCACTGCCAGCCCTGCCCCGGGAACACCAGCACCGCACGCGCCGTGGCACCGACCGTGCCGGTCACGGCATTGCCCGCCACCTCCCCCTCGGCCGCGAACGCACCCAGACCCGCCAGCAGCTCACCACGATCCGCACCGACCACCGCCAGACGGTGACCCAGCACCGGCTTCCCGGCCAACGCCCGACCCACCGCACCGGCCTCGACACCCGAGGCGGCGAACTCCGCCAACCGCCCGGCCTGCGCCCGCAGACCACCCGCACTGCCACCCGACACCAACCACGCCGTCACCCC
>NZ_JBHVER010000432.1:0-1724 GCF_042802195.1 Kitasatospora sp. NPDC057500
GCCTCGGCGATGGCCGAGGCGCCGAGGATCGGAGGAGGAGGGGCGGGGTGGGGGTGGGGGTGGGGGGAGGGGCCCCCGAAGAAGGGTGAAGGGTGAAGGGCGCTGCGACGAGGCGGCGGGGCGACGGATTACGGCTGGGGCCGCGGCGGCGAGCGGGCACAATGGCGTATGACGGTCGGCCTCCGCCGCGGGGGCCTTGGGCGTGTCGACTTGGAGGCCCGGGTGAGCGATCTTCCGCGCAAGGCAATGACCCGCACGGCAAGACTCGCCGCCCTGCCGCTGGGGATAGCCGGCCGGGCCACCCTCGGCCTCGGGAAGCGGATCGGCGGCCGGTCGGCCGAGGTGGTGACCGCCGAGCTGCAACAGGCCACCGCCGACCAGTTGTTCAAGGTCCTGGGCGAGCTCAAGGGCGGGGCGATGAAGTTCGGGCAGGTGCTGTCCGTCTTCGAGGCTGCCCTGCCCGAGGAGGTCGCCGGCCCCTACCGGGCGGCCCTGACCAAGCTCCAGGACGCCGCGCCGCCGATGCCTGCCGCGAAGGTGCACGCGGCACTGGCACAGCGCCTGGGCGAGGACTGGCGGAGCCTGTTCCTGGAGTTCGACGACCGGCCCGCGGCGGCCGCGTCGATCGGCCAGGTGCACCGGGCGGTGTGGCACGACGGCCGGGTGGTCGCGGTGAAGGTGCAGTACCCCGGGGCGGGGGACGCGCTGTTGGCGGACCTGTCTCAGCTGAGCCGGGTGGCGTGGCTGGTGGGTCCGCTGATTCCGGGCCTGGACATCAAGCCGCTGATCACGGAGCTGCGGGAGCGGGTCGCCGAGGAACTGGACTACGAGCTGGAGGCACAGGCACAGCGCCGTCACGCGGAGGAGTTCGCGGGCGATCCGGAGATCGTGGTGCCGGGTGTGGTGGCGCAGGCGGACCAGGTGCTGGTGTCGGAGTGGATGGACGGCACACCGCTGGCGGAGGTGATCGCCTCGGGTTCGCAGGAGGAGCGGGACCAGGCGGGCCGGTTGCTGGCGCGGTTCCTGTTCGCCGGTCCGTCGCGGACGGGGCTGCTGCACGCGGACCCGCATCCGGGCAATTTCCGGCTGTTGAAGGACGACGGCCCGGTGAGGGGCTGGCGGCTGGGGGTGCTGGACTTCGGGACGGTGGACCGGTTGCCGGGCGGACTGCCGGCGCCGATCGGGGCGTCGTTGCGGATGGCGTTGGCCGGGGACGCGGCGGGCGTGCTGGCGATGCTGCGCGAGGAGGGTTTCGTGAAGCCCTCGATCGAGCTGGATCCGGACGCGGTGCTGGACTACCTGCTGCCGATCATCGAACCGGCGGCGGTCGAGTCGTTCCACTTCACCCGGGCGTGGATGCGGGCGCAGGCCGCGCGGATCGCCGATCCGCGGTCGCCCGCGTACAACCTGGGCAAGCAGTTGAACCTGCCGCCGTCGTACCTGTTGATCCACCGGGTGACGCTGAGCACGATCGGCGTGCTGTGTCAGCTGGGTGCCAAGGCTCCGTTCCGGGCGGAGATGCTGGAGTGGCTGCCGGAGTTCGCCGAGGCGGGGTCGCCGGGGAAGCGGACGGCGGCGGGCCCGGCCAGGAAGAAGGCCCCGGCGAGGAGTCCCGCGGCGAAGAAGGCGGCGCCCGGGAAGGCAGCGGCCCCGGCCACGCGTCGGAGCCCGTCGGCGGAGGGCTGATCCGCCGTCCGTCGCGACGGCCGCAGGCCGCCTCCCGG
>NZ_JBHVER010000433.1:0-1637 GCF_042802195.1 Kitasatospora sp. NPDC057500
GCCCCCGGGACCCTCCCCGCCCGAGGACGGGCCGGGAGGGCGGTGCCGGCCTCAGGAGGTCAGCGAGGCCTTGCGGGTCGAGATGACCAGGTCGACCAGACCGTACTCGACGGCCTCCTCGGCCGTGAGGATCTTGTCGCGCTCGATGTCGTCGCGGACCTGCTCGACCGAGCGGTTGGAGTGCTTGGACAGCATCTCCTCCAGCTGCTCGCGCATCCGGAAGATCTCCTTGGCCTGGATCTCCAGGTCGGAGACCTGGCCGCGGCCGGTCTCGGTGTACGGCTGGTGGATGAGGATGCGGGCGTTCGGCAGCGCCATCCGCTTGCCGGGGGTGCCGGCCGCCAGCAGCACGGCCGCCGCCGAGGCCGCCTGGCCCATGCAGACGGTGGTGATGTCCGGCTTGACGTACTGCATGGTGTCGTAGATGGCCGTCAGGGCCGTGAACGAGCCGCCGGGCGAGTTGATGTACATCTGGATCTCGCGGTCCGGGTCCATCGACTCCAGGCACAGCAGCTGCGCCATGATGTCGTTGGCCGAGACGTCGTCCACCTGGGAGCCGAGGAAGATGATGCGCTCCTCGAACAGCTTGGCGTACGGGTCGTACTCGCGGATGCCCTGCGAGGTGCGCTCGACGAAGCGCGGCACGATGTAGCGGCCCTCGGCCCGCATGTCCTCGACGCGGGCCTTGGCGGCCGACAGGCTGGGGATGTTCATGGGTGTTCTGGTCCTCCGGAGCGTTGTGGCTGTGGTCTCGTGGGCCCGGGCCGGGGCTCAGGCGCCGGTGCCGCCGCCGCCGGGGACGTCCGCGGCGCTGTGCATGATCGCGTCGATCAGGCCGTACTCCAGGGCCTCCTCCGGGGTGAACCAGCGGTCACGGTCGGAGTCCTGGGTGATCTGCTCGAAGGACTGGCCGCTGTGGAACGCGATCAGCTCGGACATCCGCTTCTTGGTGCGCAGCAGCTGCTCCGCCTGGATCCGGATGTCGGTGGCCGAGCCGCCGAGGCCGGCGGAGGGCTGGTGCATGAGGATGTTGGCGTTCGGCAGCGAGAAGCGCTTGCCCTTGGCGCCGGCGGTCAGCAGGAACTGGCCCATCGAGGCGGCCATGCCCATCGCGATGGTGACGACGTCGTTCTTGATGTACTGCATGGTGTCGTAGATCGCCATGCCGGCCGAGATCGAGCCGCCCGGGGAGTTGATGTAGAGGAAGATGTCCTTGTCCGGGTCCGCGGCCAGCAGCAGCAGCTGGGCGGTGATCTTGTTGGCGATGTCGTCGTCGACCTGCTGGCCGAGGAAGATGATCCGCTCGTTGAGCAGCCGGTTGTAGACCTGGTCGCCGAGGCCGCCCAGCACGTCACCAGCGGCGGCGTGCGGCGCCATCGGGCCGGGCATCTGCATCTGCGGGTACGTCACTTAGCCACCTGCTCAGTCGATTTGGACGGTCGCTCCACGGCCGTCACGATGTCGCACAGCTTCCGGGTATCACGTCGTGATTGTTGCTGTCCATGGACCCTAACGCGCAGGCCGGGCCGCTGAATCCCTCACGCAGAACTGTTCGCTGTGAGCGCAGGGTTCGCCCCGGGGGCACGGCAGCGGGCGGGAACGGCCCGGGAACGGGCGCGGGCCCGGACGCCGTACGG
>NZ_JBHVER010000434.1:0-1630 GCF_042802195.1 Kitasatospora sp. NPDC057500
CCACCGGCCGTCGCGCCGCGAGGGGAGACCACCGTGACACCGCCGGCCGCAGCCAGCGCCGCCGCCACCCGTACCCGGACCGACGAGCAGACCACCGACCCCGCCGCGGCGAGCGCCGCGGCCGCCGACGCCCAGGCACCCGCCCCGACGGGGCTGCCGGGCAGCGGCGACGACGACCCCGACGAACGCACCGCGGCGGACGACCCCGCCGCTCCCGGCCGCACCCGCGCGGCCCGCCCGTCGCCCGCCGCCACCCTTCTCGGGACGCGCACCGCGCGGCACCCCTCATCCCCGACCGGTGCCCGCTTCACCCGGCCCGGGGGGATGTTCTCCTCACTGCGCGTTCGCAACTACCGCTACTACTTCGCCGGCCAGGTGGTGTCCAACACCGGTACCTGGATGCAGCGCATCGCCCAGGACTGGCTCGTCCTGAGCCTCACCGGCAGCCCGCTCGCGGTAGGCATCACCACCGCCATGCAGTTCCTGCCGATGCTGCTGTTCGGCCTGTTCGGCGGGGTGCTCGCCGACCGGATGCCCAAGCGCCGGCTGCTGATCTTCACCCAGGGCGCGATGGGCCTGCTCGCCGCCGGCCTCGCCGTGCTCACCGTCGGCGGCGTGGTGACCCCGTACTACGTGTACGTGTTCGCGCTGCTGCTCGGCCTGGTCACGGTGGTCGACAACCCGACCCGGCAGGCCTTCGTCTCCGAGATGGTCGGCCCGAAGGACCTCGCCAACGCGGTCAGCCTGAACGCCGCCAACTTCCAGACCGCCCGGCTGGTCGGCCCCGCCGTCGCGGGCCTGCTGATCGCCGCGGTCGGCAGCGGCTGGGCGTTCGCGCTGAACGCGCTGTCCTTCGCCGCCGTGATCGGCGGGCTGCTCGCGATGCGGACGAGCGAACTGCGCCCGACCGCGCCGATCGCCCGCGAGAAGGGGCAGCTGCGGGAGGGCCTGCGGTACGTCAAGGAGCGGCCCGAGCTGCTCTGGCCGCTGGTGCTGGCCGGGTTCATCGGCACCTTCGGCTTCAACTTCCCGACCCTGCTGGCGGGCTTCGCCACCGACACCTTCCACGTCGGCGCCGGGCAGTACGGCCTGCTGAACACCGCGATGGCGGTCGGCTCGCTGACCGGCGCGCTGATCGCGGCCCGCCGGGGCGCACCCCGGCTGCGCAGACTGGTCGGCGCGGCCCTCGGGTTCGGCGCGCTGGAAGTGGTGGCGGCGTTCGCGCCCGGCTACTGGACCTTCGCACTGCTGCTCACCCTGATCGGGGTGTTCGGGCTGAGCTTCAACACCTCGGTCAACGCCTCGCTCCAGCTGGCCACCGAGCCCGCGATGCGCGGCCGGGTGATGGGCCTGCTGATGCTGGTCTTCACCGGCGGCACGCCGATCGGCGCGCCGATCGTGGGCTGGGTCACCGCCTCGTACGGGCCCCGGCTGGGGCTGCTGGCCTGCGGTCTGGTCTCGGCGGCGGCGGCCGGTGCGGTGGGTCTGGTGCTGGCCCGCAGCGCCGAGCTGCGGCTGCGGCTGGACCTGCACCCGGGGCGCGGCGGCCGGGTGGTGGCGCTGGTGCCGCGTCCGGCGGCGGGCGCCGAGCCGCAGCTGGCCACGGCCTGCTGACCCGGCCGGCCCCGGG
>NZ_JBHVER010000435.1:0-1588 GCF_042802195.1 Kitasatospora sp. NPDC057500
GTCAGCCGCTCACCCACTCCTGCTGGGCGGCGAGGTCGGCCTTGACCTCGGTGAGCTGGACGGCGACGGCCTCGGGGGCGGTGCCGCCGCGGCCGTTGCGGGCGGCGATCGCGCCGTGGACGCTGAGCACGGTGCGCACCTCGGGGGTGAGGTGCTCGGAGATGTCGGCGAACTGCGCGTCCGTCAGGTCGGCGAGCTCGATTCCGTGCGCCTCGCACTCCTTGACGCAGGCGCCGGCGACCTCGTGGGCGACGCGGAACGGCACGCCCTGCTTGACGAGCCATTCGGCGATGTCGGTGGCGAGGGAGAAGCCGGCCGGGGCGAGCTCCTCCAGGCGCTCGCGGTGGACGGTGAGGGTGGCCATCATGCCGGTGAAGGCGGGCAGCAGGACTTCGAGGGTGTCGCAGGAGTCGAAGACCGGCTCCTTGTCCTCCTGGAGGTCGCGGTTGTAGGCGAGCGGGAGGGCCTTGAGGGTGGCGAGCAGGCCGGTGAGGTTGCCGATGAGCCGGCCGGACTTGCCGCGGGCGAGTTCGGCGATGTCGGGGTTCTTCTTCTGCGGCATGATCGACGAGCCGGTGGAGAAGGCGTCGTGCAGCGTGATGAAGCCGAACTCCTTGGTGTTCCAGATGATCACCTCCTCCGCGATCCGGGAGAGGTTGATCCCGATCATCGCGGTGACGAAGGCGAATTCGGCGACGAAGTCGCGCGAGGCGGTGCCGTCGATGGAGTTGCCGGCCGAGCCGCCCTCGAAGCCGAGGTCGGCGGCGACGGCCTGCGGGTCGAGGCCGAGCGAGGAGCCGGCCAGCGCACCGGAGCCGTAGGGGGAGACGGCGGTGCGGGTGTCCCACTGGCGCAGCCGCTCGGCGTCCCGGCCGAGGGCCTGCACGTGCGCGAGGACGTGGTGGGCGAAGAGCACGGGCTGGGCGTGCTGGAGGTGGGTGCGGCCCGGCATGGCGGTGTCCGGGTGGGCCTCGGCGAGGCCGACCAGGGCGTGCTGGAAGTCGAGCAGCAGGCCGCCGATGGTCTTCGCGTGGTCCCGCAGGTACATCCGGAAGAGGGTGGCGATCTGGTCGTTGCGGGAGCGGCCGGCCCGCAGCTTGCCGCCGAGGTCGGGGCCGAGGCGCTCCAGCAGGCCGCGCTCCAGGGCGGTGTGGACGTCCTCGTCGGCGATGGTGCCGGTGAAGGTGCCGGCCTCGACGTCGGCGAGGAGCCGGTCGAGTCCGTCGTGCATCGCGGCGAGTTCGCCGTCGTCGAGCAGGCCGGCCTTGTGCAGGACGCGGGCGTGGGCCTTGGAGCCGGCGATGTCGTAGGGGGCGAGGCGCCAGTCGAAGTGCACCGAGGCGGAGAGCCTGGCCAGGGCTTCGGACGGGCCGTCGGCGAAACGGGCGCCCCAGAGGCGGACGTCGCCACCGGAGGCGTTCTGGTCGGCGGACATCGCTGGCTCCTTGACTGACGTGCGGGAAGGGAGGGTGGGGGGCCGGCCCCGGCCGGGGGCGGCCCGCCGCCCCCCGCCGGCGCGCGCGCCGCCCCCCGCCGCCCCCCCCCCCCCCGGGACCGGGGGAGGGGCGAGGTGGTTCGGGTACGGATC
>NZ_JBHVER010000436.1:0-1544 GCF_042802195.1 Kitasatospora sp. NPDC057500
CCCCTCGGAGGGGACGCGGGCGCCGGGCTTCTCAGGCTCCGGTCTCGCGCAGGAAGGCGGCGAGGTCCCGGTGCGGCCGCCAGCCCTGGGTGCGGGCGCGGGAGAGGTCCAGCACCACGCTGCGGGAGAGCTGGTCCACCGCGTACGGGGTCAGGCCGGGGAGCCGCCCGGTGCGGGCGGCCAGCCGGGCCAGCGGCGCCGGCACGTGGTGGATCCGGGCGCGCACGCCGTGCGCGGCCAGCACCGCCCGGACCACCTCGTCGCGCCGGTAGGGGCGGGCGTCGGCGATGTTGTAGGCGACCGGCGTCCACGGGCGCCCGCCGGTGCGGCCCGCGCCGACCGCGGACAGGCAGGCGTCGGCGAGGTTCTGCACGGCGGTGAGGCTGAGCCGGACGTCGCCGCCGGGCAGCAGCAGCCGGCCGTGCCGGACCCGCTCCAGCAGCCGGGGCACCAGGTGCGGGTCGCCCGGGCCGTAGACGGCGCGCGGGCGCAGCACCACGGCGCCCGCCGCCAGCGCGAGCCGTTCCCCGGCGGCCTTGGTGCGGCCGTACGCGTTGAGGTGGCCGGCCTCGGTGGGGTGGTGCTCCTGGACGGGTTCGCGGCCGGAGCGGGGGTCGTAGACGCTGGCGCTGGAGACCCAGGCGAGGGGCCGGTCGCCGGCGGCGCGCAGCAGGCGCTCGGTGCCGGTGACGTTGACGGCGTGCTGGGCGGCCTCGGCCGGGGTGCCCGGGGGCAGGTCGGCGACGGCGGCGGCGCAGTGCACGACCGCGTCGGCGCCGGTGAAGTCCGGCTCCCCGGCGGTGGCGTCCCAGCGGATGTGGCGGCCGGCCGGGCCGGGGCGGCGGCCGTAGCAGAGCACCTCGTGGCCGGCGGCGACGGCGGCCCGGACGACGTGCGAGCCGCAGAAGCCGCTCGCGCCGGTGACGGCGATCCGCATCGGGGGTCTCCTCGGGTGGTTCGGGGGCTTTCGGGCGGGGCGGCTTCCGGGCGGAGCGGCTTCCGGGCGGGGCTCAGCCGGGGGCGCGGGTGGCGCGCAGGGTGAGTTCGGCCCAGCCGGGCAGGGCGGCCCGGCGGTCGGCCCTGGCGCCGGTGACCACCGGGGCGTACGGCGCCAGCGCGAGCAGCAGGTCGGCGAGCAGGGCGCGGGCCACCCCGGCGCCGGGGCAGGCGTGCGGGCCCGCGCCGAAGACCGCCTGGGCGGCGGCGGGCCCGGGGGACGGCGCCGGGCGGTGCGCGCCGGCGGCGTGCCGGGCGACCAGGATCAGCCGGTCGCCCTTGCGGACGGTCCGTCCGGCCAGTTCGGCATCGGCGGCGGCCACCCGGGGGAGCAGCGGGGAGGGGGCGGTGAGCCGGAGCAGTTCGGCGGCCAGGGCGGGCGCGCCGGTGGCGTCGACCGAGGGCCAGAGCCCGGCGTCCGCGCACCAGGCGGCGGCCCGGGGGAGGGCGGCGACGGTGGTGTTGACGGTGGCCACCGCGACCACGGCGTCCCGGGCGTCGGGCAGCAGCGCGGCCAGATCGGCGGCGCGGGCGGCGGCGGTCCGGGC
>NZ_JBHVER010000437.1:0-1543 GCF_042802195.1 Kitasatospora sp. NPDC057500
CGGCTTGGATGGCGAGTTCGGCGAGGGCGGTGCCGGGGAGGATGGTGGTGTTCTGGAGGGTGTGGTGGGTGAGCCAGGGGTGGGTGTGGGGTGAGATGCGGCCGGTGAGGATGAGGCCGTCGGTGTCGGCGAGTTCGAGGCAGGTTTGGAGGAAGGGGTGGTCGGGGGTGGTGAGGGCGGTGTTGGTGGGGTTGGTGGTGGGGTGGTCGAGCCAGTAGTGCTGGTGTTGGAAGGGGTAGGTGGGGATGTCGGTGGGGGTGGTGGTGGGGAGGAGGTCGTGCCAGGTGATGTCGTGGCCGTGGGTCCAGGCTTGGGCGAGGCTGGTGGTGATGCGGTCGAGGGTGCCTTGGTTGCGGTGGAGGGTGGTGAGGGTGGTGGCGGGGGTGGTGGTGGTGTCGATGGTTTCGGCGATGCTGGGGGTGAGGACGGGGTGGGGGCTGATTTCGATGAAGGTGGTGGGTTGGTGGGTGAGGATGTTTTGGGTGGTGGTGTGGAATTGCACGGTGTGGCGGAGGTTTTGGTACCAGTAGGTGGGGTCGAGGGTGGTGGTGTCGAGGGGGGTGGTGGTGAGGGTGGAGTAGAAGGGGATGGTGGAGGGGCGGGGTTGGATGCCGGTGAGGGCGGTGAGGAGTTCTTGTCGGAGGGTTTCGACTTGGGGGGAGTGGGAGGCGTAGTCGACGGCGATGCGTCGGGTGCGGATGTTGTGGGTGTGGCAGGTGTGGGTGAGTTCGTCGAGGGCTTGGGGGGTGCCGGAGACGATGGTGGTGTTGGGGCCGTTGACGGCGGCGATGGAGAGGTGGTTGTTCCAGGGGGTGAGCAGGGTTTGGGTGGTGGTGGGGTCGGTGGCGAGGGAGAGCATGCCGCCGTGGCCGGTGAGTGTGGTGGCGATGAGTTTGCTGCGGAGGGCGACGATGCGGGCGGCGTCGTCGAGGGTGAGGGCGCCGGCGATGTGGGCGGCGGCGATTTCGCCTTGGGAGTGGCCGATGACGGCGGTGGGTTGGATGCCGTGGTGGCGCCAGAGTTCGGCGAGGGCGGTCATGACGGCGAAGAGGGTGGGTTGGACGACGTCGACTCGTTCGAGGAGTTCGGGGTCGGCCATGGCGTGGGTGAGTGACCAGTCGATGTGGGGGTCGAGTGCGGTTTGGCAGCGGGTGATGGTGTCGTGGAAGACGGGTGAGGTGGTGAGGAGTTCGGTGCCCATGCCGGGCCATTGGGCGCCTTGGCCGGGGAAGACGAAGACGGGTCGGGTGGGGGTGGTGTGGACGGGGACGAGGTCGGTGAGGGCGTGGGTGAAGTCGTCGGGGTGGTGGCCGATGATGGCGGCGCGGTGTTCGAAGGCGGTGCGGGTGGCGAGTGCGGTGGCTGTTGCGGCGGGTCGGTCGGTGTAGGGGCGGAGTCGTTCGGGCCAGGCGGTGAGTGCTTCCGGGGAGCGGGCGGAGAGCAGCCAGGGGATGGCGCTGTGGGGTGTCACCGGCTCGGTGACGGGAGCCTGGGGAGGTGCTTGTTCGAGGATGATGTGGGCGTTGGTGCCACTGATCCCGAA
>NZ_JBHVER010000438.1:0-1542 GCF_042802195.1 Kitasatospora sp. NPDC057500
CGTTGAGGACGAGTTGCCAGAGTTCTTCGGGGGTGGTGATGCCGCCGGGGTAGCGGCAGGCCATGCCGATGATGGCGATGGGTTCGCCGTGGGAGGCGTGGTCGTGGATGTCGGGTGGTGGTGTGGTGGTGTGGGTGGGCCAGAGTTGGGTGGTGAGGTGGTGGGTGATGGCGAGGGCGGTGGGGTGGTCGAAGGCGAGGGTGGCGGGGAGGTGGAGGCCGGTGAGGGTGTTGAGGTGGTTGCGTAGTTCGGTGGCGGCGAGGGAGTCGAAGCCGAGTTCTTTGAAGGCTCGGTCGGGTTCGACGGTGTCGGGTGTGGTGTGGCCGAGGACGGTGGCGATTTCGGTGCGGACGGCTTGGAGGATGGTGCGGTGGCGTTCTTGGGGGGTGAGGTGGGTGAGTTGTTGTGGCCAGGTGGGGGGTGTGGTGGTGCGGGGGGTGCGGGTGTTGTGGGTGGGGTGGGTGTTGTGGGTGCGGAGGAGGGCGGGGATGGTGTCGGTGCGGGTGCGGAGGGTGGTGGGGTTGATGCGGAGGGGGGCGACGGTGGTGTGGTGGGTGTGGAGTGCTTGGGTGAAGAGTGTGAGGCCTTGGTCGTGGGTGAGTGGGGGGAGGCCTTGGGTGGTCATGCGGGTGCGGTCGATGTCGTTGAGGTGGCGGCTCATGCCGGTGCCGGTGTCCCAGAGGGCGAAGGCCATGGAGGTGGCGGGGAGTCCGTTGGCGCGGCGGTGGGTGGCGAGGCCGTCGAGGAAGACGTTGGCGGCGGCGTAGTTGCCTTGGCCGGCGGTGAGGACGAGGCCGCCGGCGGAGGAGATGAGGATGAAGGCGGTGAGGTCGAGGTGTTGGGTGAGTTGGTGGAGGTGCCAGGCGCCGTCGGCTTTGGGGGCGAGTGCGGTGTCGAGGTGTTGGGGGGTGAGGGCGGTGGTGAGGGCGTTGTTGCCGGAGCCTGCTGCGTGGACGATGCCGACGAGGGGGCGTTGGGTGGTGATGTCGGTGATGAGGGTGGCGAGGGCTTGGCGGTCGGTGACGTCGCAGGTGGTGGCGTGGGCGTGGGTGCCGAGTTCGGCGAGTTCGGTGAGGAGTCGGGTGGTGGTGGGGGTGTTGGTGCCGGTGCGGCTGGCGAGGACGAGGTGGCGGGCGCCGTGGTGGGTGGCGAGGTGGCGGGCGATGACGGCGCCGAGGCCGCCGGTGCCGCCGGTGATGAGGATGGTGCCTTCGGGGTCGAAGGTGGTGTTGGTGGTGGTGGGTTGGGGGGTGAGGCGGTGGAGGCGGGGGATGTGGATGGTGTTGTGGCGTAGGGCTGTTTCGGGTTCGTGGGTGGTGAGTGCGGTTGCGGGGTCGGAGGTGGTGTCGAGGTCGGTGAGTTGGATGCGGCCGGGGTTTTCGGCTTGGGCGGAGCGGACGAGTCCCCAGACGGGGGTGTGGGCGAGGTTGATGTCGGTGGTGTTGTCGGTGGCGACGGCGCCGCGGGTGGCGATGAGTAGGCGTGAGGTGGTGAAGCGTTCGTCGGTGAGCCAGGTCTGGAGGGTGTTGAGGACGTGGGTGG
>NZ_JBHVER010000439.1:0-1514 GCF_042802195.1 Kitasatospora sp. NPDC057500
TTCGACTTGATGGAGCCGAGGTGCAGGGGCTGGTCGGCGGGGCGGTCCTGGCCGTAGGTGGCCAGGAGTGCCTGGGCCTCGATCGGGTCGCCGAGGCGGGTGCCGGTGCCGTGGGCCTCGACGGCGTCGACCTGGTCGGCGGCAAGGCCGGCGTTGGCGAGCGCCTGGCGGATGACCCGCTCCTGGGAAGGGCCGTTCGGAGCGGTCAGCCCGTTGCTGGCGCCGTCCTGGTTGACGGCGCTGCCTCGCACCAGCGCCAGCACGGTGTGCCCGTTGCGCTGGGCGTCCGACAACCGCTCCAGGACCACCAACCCCACACCCTCGGAGAATCCGGTTCCGTCGGCGCTCGCGGCGAACGGCTTGCACCGACCGTCCGCTGACAGTCCGCGCTGCTGGCTGAACTCGATGAAGGTGTTCGGGGTCGCCATGAGAGTGACGCCACCCGCGATGGCGAGATCGCAGTCGCCGTACCGCAGGGCCTGGCTGGCCAAGTGCATGGAGACCAGCGACGAGGAGCACGCCGTGTCCACCGTCACGGCCGGGCCCTCAAGACCGAGGGCATAGGCGATCCGACCGGACGCCACACTGCCGGCACTGCCGTTGCTCATGAATCCTTCGAGCCCAGCCGGAGCCTGAGCGAAGCGTGTCCCGTAGTCGTTGTACATGACGCCGGCGAACACACCGGTGCGGCTTCCACGCAGGGTGGACGGATCCACTCCGGCACTCTCGATCGCCTCCCACGCGCATTCCAACAGCAGCCGCTGCTGGGGGTCCGTGGCGAGCGCCTCACGAGGGCTCATGGAGAAGAACTCGGCGTCGAAGGAATCTGCTTCT
This sequence comes from Kitasatospora sp. NPDC057500, assembly GCF_042802195.1. Lineage (NCBI taxonomy): Bacteria > Bacillati > Actinomycetota > Actinomycetes > Kitasatosporales > Streptomycetaceae > Kitasatospora > Kitasatospora sp. NPDC057500. The sequence goes on from NZ_JBHVER010000439.1 coordinate 835, forward strand.
TCGAGGAAGCCGCCGTGCCGGGTGTAGACCTTGTGCGGTTGTCCCTCGGCCTGATCGTAGAGATTCTCCAGATCCCAGCCCCGGTCGGTGGGGAATTCGCCGATTGCGTCGGAGTCCGCTGCGAGCAGTTGCCAGAGTTCCTGGGGCGTGCGGACGCCTGCCGGGAAGCGGCAGCTCATCGCCACAACGGCGACCGGTTCCTCGATCGTGGCCCGCACGTTGTCCGGGGCCGCTTCCGTCCCCTGGGGCCTCACCATCTGGTCTCGCAGATAGTTGGCGAGCGTGGTGGGAGTGGGGTGATCGAAGACCAGGGTTGCCGGAAGACGGATTCCGGTGATGGCGCTGAGCTTGTTGCGGAGTTCGACGGCGGTGAGGGAGTCGATGCCCAGTTCCTTGAATGGGCGGTCCGCTTCAACCTCTGCGGGGTTGGTGTGGCCGAGGATTGCGGCGAGTTGTTCGCGGACCAGATTGATCAGTACCTGGTCACGCTCGCGCTCGGTCATCGCGGAGAGCCGCTGAGCGAGGCCGCCCTGCTCGCTCTTGCTGCCGTTGGCTGCTGCGGCGCGGAGCCTGGGTGACGTCAGGGGCAGGAGGGTGCGGTAGATGGGCGGGAGGTCGGGGTTGTTGCGGAGGGCGGTGGTGTTGAGGCGGGCGGTGAAGTGGTGGGGTCGGTTGCTGTT
>NZ_JBHVER010000440.1:0-1476 GCF_042802195.1 Kitasatospora sp. NPDC057500
GGGTCGGAAGGTGTGTCAGTGCACGCCCTTGGCCGCCCAGAAGTCCTGCCGGGCCAGCACGCTGCTGTCCGCCTGGTCGGTGAAGAAGCCGTCCACCCCGAGGTCGTACAGGTACCGCGCCCAGCCGATCGCGTCGCCGTACGCGTTGGGGTCGGTGCCCCGGCGGTAGTCCAGCGGCAGGAAGCCGTTCTCGTTGCGCACCGTGTACGGGTGCAGCAGCAGGCCCGCCGCGTGCGCGTCCTTGACCAGGGTGGTGGGCGCCAGCAGCTTGCCGGTCGCGTCGACGGGCGCGATCAGCGTGGTGGTCGGGCCGATGCCGTGCGCGAAGGAGGAGATCCAGCGCAGGCCCTCGGGCTTCACCAGGTCGGCCACCGTGCGCTGGTCGCCGGAGAGCACGAAGTCGTACGGCCGGCTGGTCGGGCCGCTGAGCAGGAAGACCTTCGGGTTGTCGACCAGCTTGGCGAGCCGCTGGAGGCTGCTCGGCTCGAAGGACTGCAGGATCGCCCGGCCGCCCCGCCCGGCGAGGCCGGTGCGGCGCAGGTCGTCGGCGAGGCGCTCCTCCAGCGGCAGGCCGATCGAGCGGAAGTAGCTCGGGTGCTTGGTCTCGGGGTAGACCCAGACGTCCCGGCCCAGCTCGCGGCCGCGCTTGCGGGCGAAGTCGGCCACCTCGCGGAAGGTCGGCACGGCCCAGCGGCCGTCGTAGAGCGTGTTGCGCTGGCGCTGCTGGGGCAGGCGCTCCTTGGCGCGCAGGGTGCGCAGCTCGGCGAGCGTGAAGTCCTCGGTGAACCAGCCGGTCTGGGCCGCGCCGTCGATGGTCCTCGTGGTGCGGCGGTCCGCGAACTCCTTGTGGTCGGCGACGTCCGTGGTGTCCGTGATGTTGTTCTCGTGGCGGACCACCAGGTGGCCGTCCTTGGTGGGGACGAGGTCCGGCTCGATGACGTCCGCGCCCAGCTGCAGCGCCAGGTCGTAGGAGCCCAGGGTGTGCTCGGGGCGGTAGCCGGGGGCGCCGCGGTGGCCGACGATCAGCGGGTACGGCAGGCGGTCCAGGCCGGTACCGGTGCGCACCGGCGGGCGGAGGCCGCCCGGGCGTCCGGCGGCGACGCCGCGCTCGTCGGCGGCACCGTACTGCTCGTCGCCCGGCTGGTCCCCGGAGGCGGCGAAGGCCTCGCCGGCGCCGGCCGCGAAGGCCGCCGCGCCGATCCCGGCCGCACCGGTGGCCCGCAGGAAGGACCGGCGGGAGGAGGCGGTGGCGCCGGCGGGCTCCGCCGGGGTGCTGCCGTCGGACGGACGGTACGTCATGGATGCTCCTAGGTCGCGCTCGGCGCGCTGTCGGCGTCGCGGTGTGGGTGCCGCCCGCAGACTAGGAGCCGCGGCGCCCGGACGGGTGGCCGTCGGGCGAACTGCGGGAGAAGTTCCCGCACCCACCGCCCGGGGAACGGGGGAGGCCGGCCGCGGTCACGCACCTGTCTCTTATAC
>NZ_JBHVER010000441.1:0-1422 GCF_042802195.1 Kitasatospora sp. NPDC057500
GGGCGGTGCCACGGCTCTTGAAGGCCGTCCGGCGAGGACGCGCGCGGCGACTACTTGGCGGAGGTCTTGCGCGCGGTGGTCTTGCGGGTGGCGGTCTTCTTCGCCGGCGCCGTCTTCTTGGCCGTGGCGGTCGCCTTCTTGGCGGTCGCGGTGGTCTTCTTGGCGGCGGCCGTGGTCGTCGCCTTCTTGGCGGCGGCCGCGGTCTTCTTGGTCGCGGTCGCGGTGGTCTTCTTCGCGGCGGCGGTGGTGGTGGCCTTCTTGGTGGCGGTCGCCTTCTTGGCGGCGGCCGTCGCCTTCTTCGCCGGGGTGGCGGCCGTCTTCGTGGCGGTCGCCCTGGTGGCGGTCGCCTTGGTGGCGGTCGCCTTCTTGGCGGCGGCCTTCTTGGCCGGGGTCGCGGCGGCAGCAGCGGCGGCGGTGGCGGCACGCTTGGTGGCGGCCCGCTTGGCGGCCGGGGTCGCGGCGACGCCGCTCTTGCCCGGGGTGAGGGAGCCCTTGGGGGCCTTCTTCACCGAGGGGCCTTCCTTCGGCAGCTTCTTGGCGCCGCTGACCAGGTCCTTGAAGCCCTGGCCCGGACGGAAGCGGGGCACCGAGGTCTTCTTGACCTTGACCTTCTCACCGGTCTGCGGGTTGCGGGCGAAGCGCGCGGAGCGCTCCACCTTCTCAAAGGTGCCGAAACCGGTGACCGAAACGCGGTCGCCGGCCACGACGGCGCGCACCATGGTGTCGAGCACTGCGTCGACGGCCTCTGCGGCAGCCTTGCGACCGCCCAGCTGCTCGGCCACCGCTTCGACAAGCTGAGCCTTGTTCACGTCTTCCCCTTCGGAAACGGGCGCCGGATGATTCCATCCGTTCATTTCGCACGTTAGGTATGTATCTGCGGACTTTCAATTACCAAACGCGCGAATCACCCTAGTGTCGCAATGGATTTGCGCGTCGGCGACCTCAGTCGACGGGCGGGCGCCCCTCGTCGAGGTCCTGCACAAAGCGACTCAACCGCCGCGCCGCCTCCGGAAGATCGCGCTTGGCGGTCTCCGTGACGATGAGCAGTTGACGGGTGAGAGCGGTCTTTGCATCGGCAGACACGTTCAGCGCATGCACGCGGTCGTGAGCTTGCTTCAACCGCTCGGCCACAAGCGCGAAGAGCGCTGCGACTTCCGGGTCGTCCGGCCCCTCAGCAGGTGAGGTTGCGGCGTCCGGCCGATCGTCAATTCGGCGTTCGGATCCCCGGCCCGTGGACTCCGGTGACGCGGGTTCGCCGCCCGCGTACGGAGGTTCATGGTGCCGGTGCATGCACTGATTGTGCCATCTACGCGCAGTTGTGCATGCTGCGGGGGCCTCCGTCGCAAAACCGAATCCCCAATCCGGGGGCGTCGGACGGGCACAACTCCTCGCCCGGAACGCCGGATGGCCCGCCCCCCCGAG
>NZ_JBHVER010000442.1:0-1415 GCF_042802195.1 Kitasatospora sp. NPDC057500
CTACCTCGCAGGCCTCCACCTCCGCGCCTCAATGATCTGGATAGACGACCTCGTGCGACCACCCAACTGATCACAACATCACACAGGCCCTAGAAGAGGCCCGCGCGCATGTGCTGCGTGAGGTTCTCAAGGATCTCCCGCAGCCACGAGCTGCGGGCGGCCGGCAGCCGGACCAGGGTGTGCCGGAACGCTTCCGCGTCGGCCCGGAACAGGTAACGGGCATGCGGAGTGGGTGGGTCGTCGCGTAGGACGCCGTCGGGCATGCCGCCCGACGTGGGAACGGGCAGGTGCGGCTCGGGGAAGGCCAGCCACAGCCACACCCCAACCGGCAACGGCACCAGGTACGCCTGGGCGGCCGGTTCAGCCGGGGCCCAGGCTTCCCCCGTCTGCGGATGGGTTGGCACGAGAAGGATGTCGGCTCGGCGATCGCGGGCGGGCAGTCCCGGTCCGGCCAGGACGGCGCGCCGCGCTGCCGGGCCAGCAGGCAGCAGAGCGTCGAGGGCGCGTTGGAACACCTCTCCGGTCAGACCGTCCGGGACGGTCACCGCATGGCCTTCCGAGGCCACCAGCAGATGAGCAAGTGCCCGGCCTGCTGCAGCCTCCCACTGCGGGCTCCACGACCAGAAGTGGTTCGACCCCAGCCGTGAGCCCCAAGTCGCGATCGGCTCGAACGGAGGCGTGCCCTTCCCCTCCGCCGTCAGCTCCGCCCAGGACAGCGGTGCGGCGTCGGCCCCGTCGACGGGGAGGCGACGCACGGCGTCCGGCGCGAGCCACACCGCCTGCCAGAGCGAGCAGTCGTCGACCCGGCTCGCCACGGGCAGACCGCACGCCTCGCAGGCCATGTTGGGGCCATCAGCCCCGTCGAGGCCGCAGCAGGCGCCGCCGCGTCTCTCCGGGATCAGCAGGGTGCCGCGGGTATCTCCGGGTGCGATGACGATCGCGCCGGGCGCGCCATCGGACAGGGCGTAGACCGGCGCGTAGATACCGCGGGCGGCCGCCTCGTCCGGATGGATCTCCTCCCACCTTCGCCACGGCGGCCCCCAGGGCTCCGGGTCCACGGCGAACGTGCCCGGTTCCATCAGCACGGGGAGCTGAATCCCGTTTCCGTATTTCTGATGGGCGTGAGCAGGTAGGGCGACCTGGGACAGTGAGGTGGTCAGCTCCGCATCGCACCCAGCACACACAAAAACGAACAAATGTCCTCCACCTGGAAAACGGAGGCATCATCGCAGCTCGGCGGCCAGCCGAGCGGGTTTCCAGGATGGCCGAGAACTGAGATCGTCTCCGTGGGACGTGGTGCTGGTTTCGTCTCGCCTGTGGTCAGAGGTCGTTTTATCCCGATGTTTTATCCCTAAATCAGCTACTTGATCTGGGATGTCGGGTCGCGCCATGAGATGGTGTTCTCGCCGGTGAGG
>NZ_JBHVER010000444.1:0-1383 GCF_042802195.1 Kitasatospora sp. NPDC057500
GCCCCCGCCGCGCGATGCGGCGGGGGCCCCGAACCGGAATCGGCAGGACCCGCTCAGCGGTGGTTGAGCGCCGGGTTGACGGTCACCTCGACCCGCTGGAACTCCTTGAGCTCGGTGTACCCGGTGGTCGCCATCGCCCGGCGCAGCGCGCCGAACAGGTTCATGGTGCCGTCCGGGGTGTGCGACGGGCCGGCGAGGATCTCCTCGGTGGTGCCGACGGTGCCGAGGTCGACCCGCTTGCCGCGCGGCAGCTCCTCGTGGACGGCCTCCATGCCCCAGTGGTAGCCCTTGCCGGGCGCGTCGGTGGCGCGGGCCAGCGCGGCGCCGATCATCACCGCGTCGGCGCCGCAGGCGACCGCCTTCGGGATGTCGCCGCTGTAGCCGACGCCACCGTCCGCGATGACGTGCACGTAGCGGCCGCCGGACTCGTCCATGTAGTCGCGGCGGGCGGCGGCCACGTCGGCGACGGCGGTGGCCATCGGCACCTGGATGCCGAGCACGTTGCGGGTGGTGTGCGCGGCGCCGCCGCCGAAGCCCACCAGCACGCCGGCCGCACCGGTGCGCATGAGGTGCAGCGCGGCGGTGTAGGTGGCGCAGCCGCCGACGATGACCGGGACGTCCAGCTCGTAGATGAACTGCTTCAGGTTGAGCGGCTCGGCCGCGCCGGAGACGTGCTCGGCGGAGACGGTGGTGCCGCGGATGACGAAGACGTCGACCCCGGCGTCCACGACGGCCTTGGAGAACTCGGCGGTGCGCTGCGGCGAGAGCGCGGCGGCGGTGACCACGCCGGAGTCGCGCACCTCCTGGATCCGCTGCTTGATCAGCTCGGCCTTGATCGGCTCGGCGTAGATCTCCTGGAGGCGGCGGGTCGCGGCGGACTCGTCGGTGATCGAGGCGATCTCGTCGAGCAGCGGCTGCGGGTCCTCGTAGCGGGTCCAGAGCCCTTCCAGGTTCAGCACGCCCAGGCCGCCGAGGCGGCCGATGGTGATGGCCTGCTGCGGGGAGACCACGCTGTCCATGGGAGCGGCCAGGAACGGCAGCTCGAAGCGGTAGGCGTCGATCTGCCAGGCGATCGAGACCTCCTTCGGGTCACGCGTACGGCGGCTGGGGACGACGGCGATGTCGTCGAAGGAGTACGCCCGGCGGCCGCGCTTGCCTCGCCCGATCTCGATCTCAGTCACTTCGAGCCCTTCTGGTGGTGTTGCTCATGCCCGCCGGGTCACCCCGGCCGCCCCCCAGTATCCCGCACCCGCCCGCCGCCGCACGGCGCCGCCCGCCGCCCGGTCCCCCGACGGGTGCCGTTCCGGACAGCCCGCGGGGCCCGCCACCCCTCGGTGGCGGGCCCCCCGGCGGGGGTCCGGGATCAGCGGCGGGCGCGGTGGT
>NZ_JBHVER010000445.1:0-1302 GCF_042802195.1 Kitasatospora sp. NPDC057500
GGTGGTCGGCGTGTGGGTGAGCCAGTAGCGCTGGTGTTGGAAGGCGTAGGTGGGGAGGTCGACGGGGTGGTTGGTGGTGGGGGTGGTGTGGGTGGTCCAGTCGATGGGGGTGCCGTGGGTGTGGAGTTGGGCGAGGGTGTGGAGCCAGGTGTGGGTTTCGGGTCGGCGGGGGTGGAGGGCTGCGGTGGCGAGGATGTTCGGGTTGTTGTCGGTGAGGGTGTCGGTGGTGAGGGTGGTGAGGGTGGTGTCGGGGCCGAGTTCGAGGTAGGTGGTGGTGTGGTGGTGGGCGAGGGTGGTGAGGGTGTCGGCGAAGCGGACGGTGGTGCGGACGTGGTGGGTCCAGTAGTGGGGGTCGGTGAGTTGTTGGGTGGTGGCGATCTGGCCGGTGAGGTTGGAGATGACGGGGGTGTGGGGTTCTTGGTAGGTGAGGGTGGTGGCGAGGTGGTGGAGGGGGTCGAGGACGGGGTCCATGTGGGGGGAGTGGAAGGCGTGGCTGACGTTGAGGGTTTTGGTTTTGTGGCCTTGTTCGGCCCAGGTGGTGGCGAGGGTGGTGGCGGCGTGGTGGTCGCCGGCGATGACGAGGGAGGTGGGGGAGTTGACGGCGGCGATGGCGAGGTGGTGTTCGTGGCCGGCGATCAGGGGGTGGATGTCGTTTTCGGTGGCTTGGAGGGCGATCATGGCGCCGCCGGGTGGGAGTTGTTGCATGAGGCGGGCGCGGGTGGCGATGAGGGTGGCGGCGTCGGTGAGGGTGAGGACGCCGGCGAGGTGGGCGGCGGTGAGTTCGCCGATGGAGTGGCCGGTGAGGTAGTCGGGGAGGAGGCCTGTGTGGAGGGCGAGGTGGTGGAGTGCGGTGTGGAGGGTGAAGAGGGCGGGTTGGGTGTAGTGGGTCTGGTGGAGCAGGGCGGCGGTGTCGGGGTCGGTGTCGGGGTCGGCCCACATCACGTCGCGCAGGGGGTGGGGCAGGTGTGGGGTGAATGCCTCGCAGGCTTTGTCGAACGCGGCGGCGAACACGGGTGACGCGTTGTGCAGTTCGCGTCCCATGCCGGCGCGTTGTGAGCCTTGTCCGGTGAACAGGAACGCGGTCTTCCCTCGCGGCCGGTGGTCGGCCGGGCCGGTCACGACGTTCGGTGAGGGCCGGCCTTCCTGCAGCGCGGCCAGCCCGTCCAGCAGGTCGCCACGCTCGTGGGCGATGACGGCGGCGCGGTGCTCGAAGGCGGTGCGGGTGGTGGCCAGGGCGTGGGCGATGTCGCGGACGTCCACCTCCGGGCGGTCCGTCGCGAAGGCGTGCAGCTGAGCGGCCTG
>NZ_JBHVER010000446.1:0-1266 GCF_042802195.1 Kitasatospora sp. NPDC057500
CACGACATGGGCCGTTCTCATCGGAACGGACAACGACACCCTCGGCACCGCCCTCACCACCGCCCTCACCCACACCACCGGCGAAAAACCCGCACGCTACGAAACCCTCGACGACCTCCTCACCGCCCTCACCGAAGGCCACCCCACCCCCTCAACAGTCCTCACCGCCTGCCCACCCCCCACCACCGACACCACACCCCCCACCGAAGCCCGACACACCACCACACACACCCTCAACCTCCTCCAACACTGGCTCACCGACGAACGCCTCACCAACACCCAACTCGTCATCCTCACCCACCACGCCACCGCCACCCACGACAGCGAAAACATCACCTCCCTCCCCGAAGCCGCCCTCACCGGACTCCTCCGCACCGCACAAGCCGAACACCCCCACCACTTCCGACTCCTCGACCTCGACCACCACCCCGACACCCTCAACGCCATCCCCCACACCCTCACCACCACCACCGAACCCCACCTCGCCATCCGCACCGGCACCCCCCACACACCCCGCCTCACCCGCACCACCAACCACCCCACCCTCACCCAACCCCACAACGACTGGCGCATCGAACGCACCGGCAACGGCACCCTCGAAAGCCTCACCCTCCAACCCAACCCCGACGCCAACCGCCCCCTCACCCCAGGCGAAGTCCGCATCACCGTCCGCGCCGCCGGACTCAACTTCCGCGACGTCGTCATGGCCCTCGGCATGGTCCCCGACGACGGCCACCCCGCCCTCGGCGAAGGCGCCGGCATCATCACCGAAACCGCCCCCGACGTCACCCACCTCCACCCCGGCGACCGCGTCATGGGCCTCTTCGGCATCGGCTCCACCGCCATCACCGACCACCGCATGATCACCACCATCCCCGACCACTGGACCTACACCCAAGCCGCCGGAACCCCCGTCGTCTTCCTCACCGCCTACTACGGCCTCACCCACCTCGCCAACGCCCAACCCGGCGAAACCCTCCTCATCCACAGCGCCGCCGGCGGCGTCGGCCAAGCCGCCCTCCAACTCGCCCGCCACCTCAACCTCACCACCTACGCCACCGCCCACCCCACCAAATGGGACAGCCTCCGCCAACACCACATCCCCGACACCCACATCGCCTCATCCCGCACCCTCGACTTCGAGAACCAATTCCTCACAGCCACCAACGGCCACGGCGTCGACATCGTCCTCAACTCCCTCGCCAACGAATACATCGACGCCTCCCTACGCCTCATGCCCAACGGCGGACGCTTCCTCGAAATGGG
>NZ_JBHVER010000447.1:0-1261 GCF_042802195.1 Kitasatospora sp. NPDC057500
TGGGCGTCCGACAACCGCTCCAGGACCACCAACCCCACACCCTCGGCCCAGCCCGTGCCGTCCGCACCCGCCGCGAACGGCTTGCACCGACCGTCGGGAGCGAGCCCACGCTGCTTGCTGAACTCGACGAACATGCCCGGCGAGCCCATGACCGTGACGCCGCCGGCGAGCGCGAGCGAGCACTCCCCTCGGCGCAGGGCCTGGCTGGCCAAGTGCATGGAGACCAGCGACGAGGAGCACGCCGTGTCCACCGTCAGCGCAGGGCCTTCGAGACCCAGGGTGTAGGCGATCCGGCCGGACGCCACGCTGCTGGTACTGCCGGTCAGGCGATAGCCCTCGTAACCGGGTGTCTCCTCATGCAGGGGCGGACCGTAGTCCAGGGACGTCGCGCCGATGAACACGCCGGTTTGGCTTCCGCGCAGGGAACTCGGCTCAATGCGGGCATTCTCCAGCGCCGCCCATGAAGTCTCCAGCAGGATTCTCTGCTGAGGGTCCATGGAAGTGGCCTCGCGCGGACTGATTCCGAAGAAAGCAGGGTCGAACATCGGGGCGTCGTGGAGGAATCCGCCGTGCCTGGCATAGGTGGTCGCGGAATGGTCGGGATCGGGGTCATAGAGCTCGTCGAGGTTCCACCCCCGGTCCTCCGGGAATTCGCTGATGGCGTCGATTCCTTCGCTCACCAGCCGCCACAGGTCTTCGGCTCCGGAGACATCACCGGGATAACGGCAGAACATTCCGACAATGGCGATCGGCTCGTCCTGGACCGGCGACGCAACGGACACCGGGGTCGCCGACCCGGCGCGAAGGGGTGACACCTTCGTTGTCAGGTGGTCGGCGAGTGCGCTGGAGGTGGGGTAGTCGTACACCACGGACGTCGCCAGGGTGATCCCAGTGGACGCGACGAGGCGGTTGCGGAACTCCACCGCGATCGTGGAGTCGAAGCCGAGCTCCTTGAACGACTGATCGGCGTCCACCTCGTCCGCGTCGCGATAGTCCAAGGTGGCGGCGACCTCTGCCCGTACCAGCTCCAACACCATCTGGCGCTGCTGGCTTTCCGTCAGGCCTGCCACTCGCCGCGCCAGCAGGGAGGCGGCGGAGCGCGGGACGTCGCGCTCTGCGCTTGGGGCGACGGGCGCATCGAACTCGAACGTGGAGGCGTCGCCCGAGGTGGTCGGCGTGTGGGTGAGCCAGTAGCGCTGGTGTTGGAAGGCGTAGGTGGGGAGGTCGACGGGGTGGTTGGTGGTGGGGGTGGTGTGGGTGG
>NZ_JBHVER010000448.1:0-1244 GCF_042802195.1 Kitasatospora sp. NPDC057500
AGCGCGTGCCGCACCTCGCGGACCACGTCCGGGCGCAGGCCGCGGATCTCACCCACCTGCTGGTCGGAGAAGCCGTGCCGCTTGGCGTGCCGCAGCAGCTCCGGGGTGAGCTCCTCCGCCTCCGCCAGCTCGCCGGCGATCTCGTCCAGCAGGAACAGCTGGTCGACGAACCACGGGTCGATCCTCGTCGCCTCGAACACCTCCTCCGGGGTGGCGCCGGCGCGGATCGCCTCCATGACGGTGTTGATCCGCCCGTCCGTCGGCACGACCGCCTTCGCCAGCAGCTCGGCCTTGTCGCCGACCGGGCCGGCCCAGGTGAACTGCGAGCCCTTCTTCTCCAGCGAGCGCAGCGCCTTGTTCAGCGCCTCGGGGAAGTTGCGGCCCATGGCCATCGCCTCGCCGACCGACTTCATGGTGGTGGTGAGGGTGGCGTCGGCGGACGGGAACTTCTCGAACGCGAACCGCGGGACCTTCACCACGACGTAGTCGAGGGTCGGCTCGAAGGAGGCCGGGGTCTGCTCGGTGATGTCGTTGGGGATCTCGTCGAGGGTGTAGCCGACGGCCAGCTTGGCGGCGATCTTGGCGATCGGGAAGCCCGTCGCCTTGGACGCCAGTGCGGAGGAGCGGGAGACGCGCGGGTTCATCTCGATGACGATCACCCGCCCGTCCTCCGGGTTCACGGCGAACTGGATGTTGCAGCCGCCGGTGTCGACGCCGACCTCGCGGATCACGGCGATGCCGATGTCCCGCAGGATCTGGTACTCGCGGTCGGTGAGCGTCATCGCCGGGGCGACGGTGATCGAGTCGCCGGTGTGCACGCCCATCGGGTCGAAGTTCTCGATGGAGCAGACGACCACGACGTTGTCGTTCTTGTCGCGCATCAGCTCCAGCTCGTACTCCTTCCAGCCGAGGATGGACTCCTCCAGGAGCACCTCGGTGGTCGGGGAGAGCGTCAGGCCCTGGCCGGCGATGCGGCGCAGGTCCTCCTCGTCGTGCGCGAAGCCGGAGCCGGCGCCGCCCATGGTGAAGGAGGGGCGCACCACGACCGGGTAGCCGCCCAGGGTGTCGACCCCGGCGATCACGTCGTCCATGGTGTGGCAGATGACCGAGCGCGCGGACTCGCCGTGGCCGATCCTGGCGTTGACGGCCTCGACGACGCCCTTGAACAGCTCGCGGTCCTCGCCCTTGTTGATCGCCTCCACATCGGCGCCGATCAGCTCGACGCCGTACTTCTCCAGCGTCCC
>NZ_JBHVER010000449.1:0-1200 GCF_042802195.1 Kitasatospora sp. NPDC057500
CTCTCCGCCCACAACGAAACCGCCCTACGCGCCCAGGCCCACCAACTCGACCACTGGCTCACCACCCACCCCGACACCGACCTCACCGAACTCGCCCGCACCCTCGCCCACACCCGCACCACCCACCACCACCGCGCCGTCATCACCGCCACCACCCACACCCAACTCCACACCGCACTCACCGCACTCACCCACAACACCCCCTCCCCCCACCTCACCCACGGCCACCCCACCACCGACACCACCCGCCTCGGCTTCGTCTTCACCGGACAAGGCGCCCAATGGGCCGGCATGGGCCTCGACCTCTACCACACCTACCCCCAATTCGCCGCCACCGTCGACGAAATCGCCCACCTCGCCAACCTCCCCCTCCTCGACATCCTCGCCGACCCCCAAAAACTCAACCAGACCGCCAACACCCAAATCGCCACCTTCACCCTCGAAACCGCACTCCACCACCTCCTCCGAACCTGGAACATCCACCCCGACACCCTCGCCGGACACTCCATCGGCGAAATCGCCGCCGCCCACGCCGCCGGCATCCTCACCCTCCCCGACGCCGTCACCCTCGTCACCGCACGAGGCCAACTCATGCAAACCCTCCCCCCCGGCGGCACCATGATCGCCATCCACGCCACCGAAGAAGAAATACGCCCCCACCTCAACGACACCGTCTGCCTCGCCGCCGTCAACGGCCCCAACGCCATCGTCATCTCAGGCCCCGAACACGCCGTCAAAACCACCGCCACCCACTTCACCCGCACCAAACAACTCAACGTCAGCCACGCCTTCCACTCCACCCTCATGAACCCGATCCTCGAACCCTTCGCAGCGATCGTGAACACCCTCACCCTCCACCCACCCCACACCCCCCTCACCTGCAACGGAAACCCCCTCACCCCCCAATACTGGACCGACCACATCCGCCAACCCGTCCGCTTCACCGACACCCTCACCAACACCCACGCCACCGTCCTCCTCGAAATCGGACCCGACGCCGCCCTCACCCCCATGATCGAGGACCGCCCCACCATCCCCACCCAACGCAACAACCACCACCAACCCACCACCCTCCTCAAAGCCCTCGCCCAACTCCACACCACCACAACCACCCCCATCCACTGGCCCACCATCCTCAACACCCCCACCCACCACCTCGACCTCCCCACCTACCCCTTCCAACACCAGCACTACTGGCTG
>NZ_JBHVER010000450.1:0-1197 GCF_042802195.1 Kitasatospora sp. NPDC057500
CCTTCGAGCCGAAGGCAGGCGGGCCATTGCCGTAGTGCCCGGGGCCTCAGCCGATCAGGGTCCTCACGACCGGGGCGAGGGCGCGGAAGGCCTGGCCGCGGTGGCTGATGGCGTTCTTCTCGGCGGGGGTCAGCTCCGCGCAGGTGCGGGTCTCGCCGAGGGGCTGGAGGATCGGGTCGTAGCCGAAGCCGCCGGCGCCGGCGGGGGCGGTGCGCAGGGTGCCGAGGAGGCGGCCCTCGACGACGCGCTCGGTGCCGTCGGGGAGGGCGAGGGCGGCGGCGCAGAAGAAGTGGGCGCCGCGGTGCTCGGGGGCGATGTCGGAGAGCTGGGCGAGCAGCAGGTCGAGGTTCGCCCGGTCGTCGCCGTGCTTGCCGGACCAGCGGGCGGAGAAGATTCCGGGGGCGCCGTTCAGGACGTCCACGCACAGGCCGGAATCGTCGGCGACGGCCGGCAGGCCGGTGGCGCGGGCCAGGGCGTGCGCCTTGAGCAGGGCGTTCTCGGCGAAGGTGACACCGGTCTCGGGGACGTCGGGGATCTCCGGGTAGGCGTCGGCGCCGACCAGTTCGACGTCCAGGCCGGCGTCGCCGAGGATGTCGCGCAGCTCGGCGACCTTGTGCTGGTTTCGGGTGGCGAGGATGAGTCGAGTGGTCATGGAACCACCCTAAACCGAGCAAACGGCGTGATTCCGCGTCAGCCGGTACAGACCTTGGTGAGGTTCGAGGCGGCGTCGCCGAGCGGCTTGAAGTCCGGCACCTGCTTGTTGTTGACCGCCTGCTGGACCTTGTCGACCTGGGTGCTGAGGTCGGTGATGGCCTGGGCGACGTCGGTGTCCTTGGAGTTCTTGCCCAGCTGGTCGAGGTCGTTCTTCAGCTTCTGCAGCGCCTGCCCGGCGGCGGCCGCGTCGTTGCTGGCGTTGCTGTAGGCGTTGCTGACCTCGTTGATGTCCCCGGTGATCTTGACCGCGGTGTTGCCGCAGTCGAGCGCCTTCTGCGCGGCGGAGCAACTGACCGCGCTGAGCGGGAGGATGGCGATCAGGCCGGCCACGGCGAGCATGGTGGGGCGGGCGATGCTCTGGGGCATCCGGTCCTCCTGGGTGCGCGGGTATCCGGAAGGGAAGGACGCGCGCTGAGGGGTGCGCGGTTCCCGCAACGGGTGCTGCGGGAACCGTACGGGCTCCGGGCCCGGCGTGTACAGCGG
>NZ_JBHVER010000451.1:0-1128 GCF_042802195.1 Kitasatospora sp. NPDC057500
GGCCCCCCCGCCCCCCGGGGGGGGGGGGGGGGGGGGCCGGGGGCCGGGCCGCCCCCCCCCCGCCCGGGGGGGGGGGTGGCCGCGACGCGGCTACGCCCCTCCGGCCTTCCTCAACTCGCACCGCCCGTCGACGCACTCGCGCTCCAGCCGCCCCCGCGACACCGTCTCCATCAGCCCGATCACCCAGCACGTCGGACACCCGCGGAAGGCCAGCGCTCCGACCAGCAGCAACAGCAGCGCCACCGGCCCGACGAACGGCAGCAGCGCGAACGCCCCCACCAGCGCCCCGAACCCCACTCCGCCCCGGGCCAGGTGCCCGGCCAGTGTCCGGCTCGCGAACCCCGATCCCTCCGCCATCACCGCTCCCCGCCGACCGTGGCCGCCCGGACCGCGGCCCGGGCCCGGTGCAGCCGCGACTTCATGGCGGCCGTGCTGAGCCCCAGCAGGTCGGCGACCATCCGCCCGCTGAGCCCCTGCACATCCCGCATGATCAGCACCCGTCGCTGGTCCTCCGGCAGCGCGGCGATCGCCTCCGCCACCCGCCCGGCCTCCAGCCGCCCGAGCACCTCGTCCTCCACCGACCGGGACGGCCCGTCATAGGACTCCGGACGCTCCCGCAGCACCGTGCGCGCCCGCCGCAGGCACTCGTTGCGCACGATCCGGAACATCCAGGAGCCCAGCGCCCCGGTCGCCCGCAGCATCCCGATCTTGCGGTACAGGATGATCAGCGCCTCCTGAGCCGCGTCCTCGGCGTCCTCCGGCGTGGCGCAGAGCGACCGCGCGAACCGCTGGACGTGCGGGTGCGCCCCCGACACCAGCGCGGCGATCGCCTCGACATCCCCGTGTTGCGCCGCGGCCACCACCGAACTCCCCGGCCACCCACGCACCTCAGCCACGCCGCCGCCCCCACTTCCGCAGCACGGTCACGCTGCACGTCACGATCAGCGCCGCGCCGACCACCACAGCCACCCACACCATCATCACCGTCTCCTCATCCGCCCCGGCCCTCGCCGAAGCCACCTATAGGAGGCGGCGACCCCCGAGAAGGATTCACCCCGGCTCGTGCCCCGGCGGAAGCGAAGGGCCGAGGGGCGAAAGGCTGAAGGCGATGGGCGATGGACGGCACTG
>NZ_JBHVER010000452.1:0-1127 GCF_042802195.1 Kitasatospora sp. NPDC057500
AGAGGTCGTTTTATCCCGATGTTTTATCCCTAAATCAGCTACTTGATCTGGGATGTCGGGTCGCGCCATGAGATGGTGTTCTCGCCGGTGAGGCGGCGGGCCATAAGGTCGGTCATGGCAAGGTGGATCATCGCTTCGGAGCGGGTGGGCAGGGTTTCGTAGTCGCGGGCCAGGCGGCGGTGGAGCATGAGCCAGCCATAGGTCCGCTCGACTGCCCACCTCTTCGGTATCGGGGTGAATCCCCTGGTCCCAGGGGTTCGTGCGGTGATTTCCATGTCGATGCCCAGGGTGGCGGCGTGTTCGACGAGGTGCTGGCGGTAGCCGCCGTCGACCCACGCTTTGCGGATGCCGGGGTGCTCGGCGGCGGCCTGGTCGAGGAGTCGGGTGCCGGCGACGGAGTCCTGCACGCCGGCCGCGGTGACCAGCACCGCGAGCAGGAGTCCGAGCGTGTCGACGACGATGCTGCGCTTCCTGCCCACGATCTTCTTCCCGGCGTCGATGCCCTGGCTGGAGGCGTGGACGCTGGTGGAGGTCTTGACGCTCTGGGCGTCGATCACGCAGGCCGACGGTTCGGCGTCCCGCCCTTCCTTCTGCCGTAACAGTTGCCTGAGCAGGCCGTTGAGCTGTGAGAACACGCCGTCCTGCTGCCACTTGGCGAAGTAGCCGTAGACCGTGTTCCAGTGCGGGAAGTCGTGTGGGAGGTAGCGCCACTGGACCCCGGTGCGGTCCACATACAAGATCGCGTCCATGATGTCGCGCAGGTCGTGCTCCGGTGGCCGGCCGAAGTCCAGCGCCCTGCCGCGGCGCTCGAAGCGCCAGGCCGACAGGACCGGCTCGATCAACTCCCAACGGGCATCGGACAGATCACTCGGATACGGGCGTCGCGTCGGCATACTCCCGAAGTACCGCAGCAGACCGAATGCGCCCAGGCGTGCGTCAATGACGCGGAAGCACGCGGCGGCGAAGGTCGGACATCCTGGAATGAGACAGACACAAACCACATCCCGCCCCACCCATCATCTCGCCAGCCCCACAGACCCCAACCGTGTCTACAGCTGCTTCCGCACCACGCCCACGCACTCCGAGAATCAGCTCATACGCGGGCTAAAAAGACGAAAACGACCTCT
>NZ_JBHVER010000453.1:0-1079 GCF_042802195.1 Kitasatospora sp. NPDC057500
TAGGGCCTGTGTGATGTTGTGATCAGTTGGGTGGTCGCACGAGGTCGTCTATCCAGATCATTGAGGCGCGGAGGTGGAGGCCTGCGAGGTAGCTCTCGGGCTTCTTGTCGAACCGGGTGGCGATGCCCCGCCAGGCCTTCAGCCTGTTGATCAGGCGCTCGACGGTGTTCCGCTCCTTGTAAAGGTCGGTGTCGTGGTCGACGGGTCGGCCGCCCCTGCTGCCCTTCCGTTTCCGGCTGGCGGCCTGGTCCTTCTTCTCCGGGATGACGGCCTTGATGCCGCGTTTACGCAGGTAGGCGCGGTTGGCGCGGGACGAGTAGGCCTTGTCTGCGGCGACCGCGCCGGGCCGGCTGCGGGGCCGGCCGACGGGCAGGCGCACGCGCACCTTGTCGAGCACGGGGACGAACTGCGGGCTGTCTCCGGCCTGCCCGGCGGTCAGGACGAGTGCCAGCGGACGGCACCGGCGGTCGGAGGCGAGATGGACCTTGCTGGTCAGCCCGCCCCGAGACCTGCCGAGCATGGCCTGCTTCAAACGGAGTCCGCGTCGCCGTCGGATGCGTCTGCGCTCGTCCTGTCCGTTCTGTTCCGGTGGCCCGCCCCCTTTTGCCGGGCCGTCTCCTGCTCGCGCGCGGCCTCCTCCAGGGCCTGCATGAGGTCCTCGTCGACGAGCATCCCGGCGGCGTCGTGGTGGGCCCGGACGGTCGTGGAGTCGACGCTGACCAACGACAGGTCCGTCTTCCCCTCGCGGGCGGCCGCGGCGATCAGGCCTTCGAGCAGGGCACTGAACACGCCGGCATCCCGCCAGACCCGGAACCGGCCGAAGACCGTGGACCAGGGGCCGAACTCCTCGGGCATCTCCCGCCACTGGGCACTGGAGCGGAACCGCCAGATCACACCCTCGAACTGGTCACGAAGCCGTTCGGGATAGGGCCCGAACCTGCCGATCGGCAGATAGGGCTCGATCAAACTCCACTGCTTGTCTGTGAGTTGCCTGCGCGTCACATCCAACATTCCTACCGGGTTCTGCCCCGGAGCGGGGCAGAACCCGGAGATTGATCACAACATCACACAGGCCCTAG
>NZ_JBHVER010000454.1:0-1003 GCF_042802195.1 Kitasatospora sp. NPDC057500
CGCCCAGGTGAAGCAGCAGGCTGCGCATCGCCGGTGAAAGCTGCGCCCATCCGGTGAAACAGGCGCACAGGCGGCGTTGTGCCCACGCATCTGCAAGCGGCACCGCAACGGTACGCGTACTGCGTCGATGCTGGCGCGCAATGGTACGCGGCACGATGCCGACACCAATGCCGTGGCCGACCATGATGCAGACTCCCTCGAAGGTCTTCATGCGGATGCGCACGTCCAGGCGACGCCCGATGTCGCGCGCCTGGTCTTCGATGTAGGTCTGCAGTGCATTGCCATCGGCCAGGGCAACGAAGGTCTCGCCGGCAACATCGGTGAAGGCCACGCTGCGCCGCGATGCGAAGCGATGGTCTGCGGGCAGCAGCATCACCAGCGGATCTTCGGCGACCACATGCTGCTGCAGGCCGGCAGCGTCGACGGCATCGCTGATGATGCCGGCCTCGGCCTGGCCAGCACTGATCGCACGCACGACTTCAGGGCTGGTGCGCTCCAGCAGTTCCACGTGCAGGCGCGGGCGTTCGGCCAGCCATGGCGCGAGCCGCGAGGGCAGGTAGTTGGTCAGCGCTGCGGTGTTGGCATACAGATGCAGGGTGCCGCGCGCACCGTGTGCAAACGCCTGCAGTTCACCGCGCAGCTGTGCCTGCTGCTGCAGGATCAGGCGTGCATGGTGGGCGAGGGCGGCACCGGCTTCGGTCAGGCTGACACCGCGCGGATGCCGGTTCAACAACGCGGTGCCGGCATCGGGCCCTCGGTACCCTCGCGGACCACCACGAAGTCGATCTCCGGACGGCCGGCCAGCGGGGTGGCGGTGTTCGGGAAGAGCTTCGAGGGGCGGAGGTTGACGAAGTGGTCGAAGGCGAAGCGGAGCTTCAGCAGCAGGCCGCGCTCGAGGACGCCGGAGGGGACCGAGGGGTCGCCGATGGCGCCGAGGAGGATCGCGTCGTGCTCCTTGAGCGCCTCCAGCTCCGCGTCGGGCAGGGTCTCGCCCGTGCGGTGC